>CAZGZH010000127.1:0-5308 GCA_964529645.1 uncultured Flavobacteriaceae bacterium | reverse complement strand
CTGTTTAAAATACCAACTGAGAAATATAAAATGAATCCTGTTGCTGTAAAAGCTCTTGATAAACTTTTAATACTACATGTAGATCACGAACAAAATTGTTCTACTTCAACAGTACGTATTGTAGGGTCATCAGAAGCTGGTTTATTTGCTTCTATTTCTGCGGGTGTTTCTGCATTGTGGGGACGTTTACACGGAGGTGCTAATCAGGCAGTTATTGAAATGCTAGAAGCCATTGAAAAAGATGGTGGCGATGTTGAAAAATATATTTTAAAAGCCAAAGATAAAAATGACCCTTTCCGTTTGATGGGATTTGGTCATCGTGTTTATAAAAATTTCGACCCTAGAGCCAGAATTATAAAATCTGCTGCAGACGAAGTTTTAGCCGATTTAAATGTTAAAGATCCTGCTCTTAAAATAGCAAAACACCTTGAAGAAGTAGCCTTAAAAGATCCTTATTTTGTAGAACGTAAACTGTATCCCAATGTCGATTTCTATTCGGGTATAATATACCGTGCTTTGGGTATCCCTTCAGAAATGTTTACGGTTATGTTTGCTATTGGTCGCTTACCAGGTTGGATTGCACAATGGCGCGAAATGCGTTTAAACCGTGAGCCAATTGGTCGTCCACGACAATTATATGTAGGATACCCGAGACGTGCTTTTAAAGAAATTAGCAGTCGATAATAATATTAAAAGAAAGTTTAAAAAAACCAAAAGCTCAATTTTTGGTTTTTTTATTTTATAAATTTGAAAGAATCAACCAAATAAAAACCTCCCTAATGCATATTTGTCTTAACATTAAAAATGAAACAGCTTATCTAAAGTCTGTAATTTTGGGTATTGCCAATCAAAATGGCTCAATTCCAAAACTAGAAGACTGCTATGATCCAAAATCTAAAGAACATGTTTTAGCGGGAACTTACCCGCTAGAAGCAGATATGATTGAGGAAATAGAAGCCTTTTACAGTGTTTTAAAAAAATACAATGTTACCATTTATCGTCCTGAAGTTATTAAAGATGTCAACCAAATATTTACCAGAGATATTGGTTTTGTAATTGACGATGTGTTTTTTAAATCGAATATACTTCCAAATAGAATTAACGAATTACAAGCCATAGAATATATTATCAATCAAATAAACCCTACTAATGTGGTTACGTTACCCGAAGAAGTTCACGTAGAAGGGGGTGATGTTATGCCATGGGATGATTATCTATTTATTGGCACTTATACAGCCCCAGACTATCCCAATCAAATTACAGCCAGAACAAATAAATTTGCGGTAGACTATTTAACAAATCGTTTTCCAAACAAAAAAGTAAAGGCCTTTGAACTGAGAAAATCTACTATTGCCAAAGAGAATGCCTTACATCTAGATTGTTGTTTTCAACCTATAGGAAAAGACAAAGCCATTATTCATAAAAACGGTTTTCTCAATGAAGCTGATTACGATTTTTTAATAGATTTATTTGGTAAAGAAAATGTATTTGAAATAACAAAAGACGAAATGTACAATATGAATTCTAATGTTTTTTCTATTTCAGAAGAGGTTATTGTATCCGAAAAAAACTTCACAAGGCTAAATACATGGTTGCGTAATCAAGGTTTTATCGTAGAAGCCATTCCTTATGCCGAAATTTCTAAACAAGAAGGTCTTTTGCGTTGTTCTACTTTGCCTTTGTGTCGTGGCTAAATAAACCTTAACTTAATTTTCTTAAAGCACCCCACTGTTTAAGCATATCTCTTGCATCGCAAGCAGGATAACCTAAAACTGTTTTACCAGCAGCAACATCTTTCATAACGCCAGAACCACCCCCTACAACAGCACCAGAATGAATGGTAAGGTGGTCTTTTATAGAAGCACTGCCCCCAATAAGTACGCCATCGCCTAAAGTTACAGAACCAGCTAAACCACTATGACCTGCCATAACACAACCGCGTCCCATAACACAGTTATGAGCAATTTGTACCTGATTGTCAATTTTACAGCCGTCACCAATAATTGTTGAGCTAAATTTACCGCGATCTACACAAGAATTAGCGCCTATTTCAACAGCATTGCCAATTATAACATTGCCTATTTGCGGAATTTTAACAAGACCCCTACCGTCATCACTAGGTCTAAAACCAAAACCATCGGCACCAATACTCACATTGTTATGAAAAATACAAGCAGCACCAATTATGCTGCGTTCTCTAATAACAGTACCAGACCAAACAATACAGTTGTTGCCAAGCGTGCTATCATCAAAAATACTCACATTAGGAAAAATTGAGACGTTTTCGCCTAAAATGACGTTTTTACCAATATAGCTATGCGCCCCTATTTTACTACCTTTACCAATAGTTGCTGTTTTGTGAACTACTGCTGTAGGATGAATAGCTTCTTCAATTTCTGGAAGTCCAGGGTCAAAAATTTCAAGAATTTTAGCCATAGCCAAATCGGCATTTTTAACTTTTATAAGAGCACGGTTTTCTCCAGGGTCTAAATCAATAGTATCGTTTATAATAGCGGCACAAGCTTTAGATTGTGCCCACATTTTGGTATATTTATCATCGCCAATAAATGTAATATGACTTGTTGTAGCACGATCTATTTGTTCTGGGGCTTCTATAAGTTGATTTGTATTGCCAAGTAATTGACCATTTAAAAGTGCATTTATTTCTTGTATTGTATAGGATTTCATTCAGGTTGATTTTTATTAAATTATTAATATTTAAATAATAATTCGGCTAAAAGTAAGCAAAGCAATCCTCATAATAAAATAGAAGTGTATTATTTTATTTTTTGAAGCATTTTAAACTAATTTTGCAGCAATAAATAATATTATAAATGTCGCAAGCCACTAATACAATTTTAATGATTCGTCCTGTTGCTTTTAGGATGAATGAACAAACAGCTGTTAATAATTATTATCAAAAAGTACTTGAGAATGTGTTGCCAGAAACGGTTCAAGCCAAGGCTTTACAAGAATTTGACGCTTTTGTTTTTAAGTTAAAAAGCGTAGGTGTTAACGTCATAGTGGTCGAAGATACTTTAGAGCCCAGTACACCCGATGCTATTTTTCCTAACAATTGGATTTCTTTTCATCAAAATGGCTCTGTAGGATTGTATCCTATGTTTGCCCCAAACAGACGCTTAGAAAGACGCGAGGACATTTTAGATATTTTAGAAGCAAAAGGTTTTGAAATTAAAAATACAGTAGATTATACATCTGCCGAAGCAGAAAATATTTTTTTAGAAGGCACTGGGAGTTTGGTTTTAGACCGTGTAAATCGTAAAGCTTATTGTGCTCTGTCGCCTCGCGCTGATGAAGGTTTAATGATAGAATTTTGCGAAGATTATGAGTACACGCCTGTTATTTTCACCGCCTATCAAACCGTAGAAAACCAGCGTTTGGCTATTTATCATACAAATGTTATTATGTGTGTGGCACCTCAATTTGTCGTGGTGTGTTTAGAGTGTATAGATGATAAAAAAGAAAGAAAAAATCTTATAAAGCATCTTAAAGAAGATGGTAAAGAAATTATAGCCATAACAGAAGCACAAGTAAGCAATTTTGCGGGCAATATGTTGTCTGTTTTGGGCGCGAACGATAAAGAATTTATTGTAATGAGCGACTCGGCTTACAAATCGCTTAGGTCAAAACAAATAGCAAGTCTTGAAAAATACGCCGCTATTTTATACAGCAATGCCGATACTATTGAAGCGTGCGGCGGGGGCAGTGTCCGTTGTATGATGGCCGAAGTCTTTTTACCAAAGAATCCCCTCTTGAGAGGGGAAGTCACGAAGTGACAGGGCTGTGTAAATATTTTTAAATTTCTTTACAAACACTTATCAATAAATACTATTTTTGCGGATGCAACATCAAGTCCTCATCCTAGATTTTGGTTCACAATACACACAGCTTATAGCAAGACGTGTAAGAGAACTCAATATTTTTTGTGAAATTTTTCCGTACAATGCTATTCCTTCAGATTTATCAAATTTTAAGGCGGTAATTTTATCGGGAAGTCCGTTTTCTGTGCACCATCCAGAAGCCCCTCAACCCGATTTATCACAAATTAAAGGTAAAATACCTTTGTTAGCGGTTTGCTATGGCGCGCAATATTTAGCTCAAAATTATGGAGGCGAAGTTATTCCTTCAGAAGTTCGCGAATACGGTCGTGCTCATTTAACCAAAATAGATAAGACTTCACCATTGTTTAAAGATATTTCTTTGCAATCGCAAGTTTGGATGAGCCATGGCGATACCATATTAAATTTACCTCAGAATTATAAAAATATTGCAAGTACTTCAGATGTAGAAAATGCGGCATTTTGTATTGAGAATGAAACAACATATGCCATTCAGTTCCATCCCGAAGTGTATCATACTACAGATGGTTTAATACTTCTTAAAAATTTCTTAGTAGAAATAGCTAAGGTAAATCAAAATTGGACTTCAGATGCTTTTGTAGAATCAACAATAGCTTCTTTAAAAAAACAATTAAGAAACGATAAGGTCGTATTGGGTTTGTCAGGTGGTGTAGATTCTACTGTTGCAGGCGTATTACTGAACAAAGCCATTGGTAAAAACCTCTATTGCATTTTTGTAAACAATGGTTTATTGCGTAAAAATGAATTTGACGATGTACTCAAACAGTACAAAGGCATGGGGCTTAACATAAAAGGTGTTGATGCTTCGGCACGTTTTTTGGATGCCTTAAAAGGCGTGAGTGATCCCGAAACAAAGCGTAAAATTATCGGTAAAATATTTATAGAAGTTTTTGATGATGAAGCAAAGTTAATAGAGGACGTTTCTTGGTTGGCTCAAGGCACAATTTATCCAGATGTTATCGAATCTATTTCTGTTAAAGGGCCTTCGGCAACTATTAAATCGCATCACAATGTGGGCGGTTTACCCGATTTTATGAAATTAAAAATTGTAGAGCCTTTGCGGATGTTGTTTAAAGACGAGGTGAGGCGTGCCGGTAAATCCTTGGGTATAAATCCAGAACTGTTAGGGCGTCATCCTTTCCCTGGACCTGGATTAGCCATCAGGATTTTAGGCGATATCACAGCAGAAAAAGTCAGTTTATTACAAGACGTAGATGCTATTTTTATAAACGGACTAAAAGAATGGAATTTGTACAATGATGTGTGGCAGGCAGGTGCTATTTTATTGCCCGTAAATTCTGTAGGTGTGATGGGAGACGAGCGGACTTACGAAAAAGTAGTAGCTTTACGCGCCGTGTCTTCAACAGATGCTATGACGGCAGATTGGGTAGATTTGCCTTATAAATTTTTGCAAAATATGTCTAATA
>CAZGZH010000126.1:0-5323 GCA_964529645.1 uncultured Flavobacteriaceae bacterium | reverse complement strand
ATAAGAGAAATTTCAACATCGGCTATTGTTTGTTCGAGTGATTTTTTAGCACTTTTAGAAAATAGGTTTTTAATTTGAGGTTGTGTAATACTTAACGGAATTAAATCTTTTGTTATTTCGCCATTTGTAGCTAATAAAATGAGTCGTTCCATTAGATTTTTCAATTCACGGACGTTACCCGGCCAATTGTAATTAACCAATATATCTTGAGTTTCAGGTGCTATTGTTATTTTATTTATATAGCTGTACTTATCTATAAAATAATTTATTAAGTGTTTTATGTCTTTTTTGCGCTCTCTAAGTGGGGGTAAAATAATAGGAAATACTTTTAGTCTGTAATATAAATCTTCTCTAAACTTACCTTCGTCAACAAGCTCTTTTAAGTCTCTTTTAGTCGAAGCTATAAAACGTATGTCAATAGGAATGGCTTTGGTACTCCCTACTTTCTCAATTTCTCTTTCTTCTAATACCCTAAGCAATTTAACTTGTAGATCTAAAGGCACATCGTCAATATCATCTAAGTAAATAGTGCCTTCGTTGGCCAGTTCAAAGCGTCCTACTTTATCGTATTCGGCACCTGTAAAAGCCCCTTTAACATGACCAAATAATTCACTTTCAAAAATTTCTTTAGACAAGACGGCACAGCTTACTTTTATAAAAGGTTTGTTTAGTCTGTTACTGTTAAAATGGATAATGTTTGTGAGTAACTCTTTTCCTGTTCCTGTTTCTCCGGTAATTAAAACACCCGTGTCTGTATTGGCTACAATTTTAATGAGTTTAAAGAGTTCTTGATTTGTTTTTTCATCGCCAATAAACCTTGAAAAGTCATATTTTTTTTCAACTTTTTCTCGTAGAATTTTATTTTCTTTTTTGATGCTACTCAGCTCATTTATTTTATCGATTAGTAAAAAGATCTCATCGGTATTAAAGGGCTTGGTAAGATAGTCGTAAGCTCCTAATTTCATCGCTTCAACAGCAATATCAACAGTCCCGAAAGCCGACATAACTATGACAAAAATATTGGGATTTAAACTTTTCATGCGTTTGAGTAATTCAATACCATCCATTCCGGGCATTCTAATATCGGTAATTAAAATATCGGGCAAGTAGTCTTTATAATCAATTAATACACTTTGAGCGTTGGCATATTCTTTAACTAAATAGTCTTTGTCTCTGAGCTCGTCGGCAATAGTTATTCTAATGATTCGTTCGTCGTCAACTACTGCAATTTTTAATTTTTTTGACATAGAAATCTACTTATTTAAGGGTAAATAAATGCTAAAAGTTACACCGCCATCTTCATTGTTTTTAGCTTTTATTATTCCGTGATGTTGTTGTATAATATTTAAACTTACAGCCAAACCCAATCCTGTTCCTTGTTTTATTTTTTTGAGCGTATAAAATGGATCAAAAATTTGTTTTATCTTATCTTCAGGAATACCAATACCGTTGTCTTTTACCTTTATACCTATATAATCATTAGTTGTAAAAATACAAATATCTAATTCGCCGTTAAAATCGTCATTGTTTAATTTTTTCTCGTTAATGGCATCAATAGCATTTATAATTAAATTTAAAAAAACCTGCTCCAGATGGTTAAAACTGCCGCTTATTTTGGGAATTACTTCAGGATAATTTTTTACAATAGCAATTCTAGATTTTTCTAATTGAAAAGCTATGAGTATAAGCGTGTCTTCAATAACTTTTTTAATATCAATTTCGGTAAAAATTAAGTCTTGCTTCCTGCTGAAGTTTAAAAGTCCTTGCACCACATTTTTAATTTTATTAATGGCTTCACCCATTAATTCAATATACGTTATATTTTGTTCAACATTTTTGGGGTTATCTGAAATGCGTTTCAAGCAATTTTGAATACCGGCAATAGGGTTGTTAATTTCGTGAGCAATACCTGCCGATAATGTTCCAATGGCAGCAATTTTTTCTGATTGCATTAAGCTTTCTTGGGCGCTCTGGAGCTCGGTATATGTTTTTTCCAGACGTTTTATCATGCCTTTAAAAGTGCCAAATAAATCGTCTATTTCATCATGAACACCAAAAGGATTTTGCCATGAGATTATAATATCTTTTTTATCTACATCTAAAGCTTTAATATTAAACTGTTTTAAATTGAGTTTTTTAGCAGTATTGTTCAATAAATTTATGGGTTTGGTAATGATATACGAAAAAATAAAGGCTCCTATTATACCCACAATTAAAAAAAGGACAACTAAACCTAAAAAAAAGCTTTTAGCTACGTTTAGTGTTTTTAAATATTGGTCTTCGTAAAAACCAACTCTAACTTCTCCTACAGTACTGTCTATTATGGGGGCAGATATATCTCTAATTAAGGTCGTTATGCCTTTTTTATATTCTAAATTAATGGTTTGAATTTGACTTTTCTTTTTTATGTCAATTAAATTTGAGGGTACATTTTTAGGAAATGTATGTGCCAAAACATTTTTATTAGCATCTAAAATAAAAGCATAGGCTATATTTTTATTGTTTCTTTTAGCCTCAGAAACCAATTTATTTAACGAAGCTAAATCGTTATAAAGTATAGGTTCTATAGATCTGTCGGCAAGTGTTTTTGCAGAAATGAGTCCGTTATTAGAAAGTTCTTTTTCAAATAGGTCATTAATAGAATAGCTTAAAAAATACAGGTTAGCCGAGCCAAATAGGCTTACAACAATAATTATGGCGATGGTGAATTTCCAAAAAAGAGGTAAGGAAAAAATTTTATTAACCATATTTAAAACTTATTTTATTTGACTATACATAACTCTAATATTATCATAGTCGCTATCCTTTCCCTTTATGAATTTGTCTATTGAAATTTTATTTAAAATAGATTTTCCTAAAGAATCTTTATCGATATTAAGAAATAAATTTTGTAATTTATTTTTCAAGTTGGCATCTAAGTTTCGTGGGACAACAACTGGAGGAATACCAAACATTACTGACTTTTTAATAATTTTTAAATTTTTAACTCTTTCAGGGTTGTGTTTTTTAATATAATTAAAAATTAGGCCATCAACACTGGCGCCGTCAACTATACCTTTAGCAACCAATTGCATAGATATATCGTGGGCAAAAGAGTATATTGTACTTGAAAAATAAAGATTAACGTCTTCTCCCAAACTTTCTACAAGCCATTTGGCATATAATGTACCTGTATTAGAAATAGGGTCTGTGTAAGCAAATTTTTTATTTTTTAATTCGGTGAATTTGTCTATTTTAGAATCTTTATTCACTATTATATAACTTTGATAAAGGGGTTTACCATCTACTACAGGGACAGTTAATATTTCTAATTTGTTTTTTGCAGATTTATCAATATATGCACCAGAGCAAATAATTGCAAAATCTACCTTATTATCAATTAATAAATCGTTTACTTCTTTATAAGTTTTGCGTTGGAGGAACTCAATATCATAATCTAAATTTTTAGACATATATGTAAATAAATCTTGATAATAAATGCGTGTTTCTTTGGGTGATATCATTGAAGAAACTATTACCCTTAAAAGAGGTTTGTCCTTTATGATATCATTGCTTTGCAAAGAATCTGTAGTGTTGATAATAGACACCTTTAATATATCAGCTTGTTTTTTATTTGTGCAGGCTATGTTTAAAGAAAGGAATACTATAAAAATGAGAAAAGAAGATTTAAAAGGAGAATATATGTCCATTTTTATGCAATTTAGTTATCTATGGACAAAGATAAGTTAAAAACACGTCACTTATAAAAGGGTTATTTTATTTCTGCCCAATTTTACCATACCGTCAAGTTCCATTTTTTTAAGGGCTCTTGAAATAGATTCGCGCGAGATATAAAGATCTCTGGCAATGTCTTGATGACTTGTAATTAAGGTATTTGTTTTAAGTTTTAGTTGTAAATATTTTAAGTAGTTTTTTAGTATTACGTCGAGTTTTTCAAATATTTTTTCATTTATCAAATGAATAAGACTTTCGTTTTGTTCTTGAGCTAACTGAATGATATATTTTTGCCAACTTTCGTATTTAAAAAACCAGCTTTTAGCCAATTCTACCGGGATAATATAACAACTCAAATCAGTTTTGGCAATCATCCTAATGGAATTGCGTTTGTTTTGAGTTGCGTTGAGGAAAGAAATTGCACAGGTTTCAAACGGCGTTAAATAATGTAATAAAATACTGTTCCCCATACCGTCACGACGTGTAATGCGTGCCAACCCTTTAATAATAAGCGGACAATAATTTATATTCTCTCTAATATCTAAGACGATATTGTCTGCTACAATATTTTTAGTTTTCCCGTATTTTAAAAGGAGATTTTTTAATTCGGGTTCAAAAGTATTTAGAAATTGATTGAATTCTAGTGATTCTAAAGGCATAAATTAATTGTTTAATTAATGCGGTAACTTATGTTTGATACCGTGATAAGCAAAAGCCCCCAAAACAGCTCCAAAAAGAACGACAATTATGGGTATAACACCCTTGCCAATTAAAGCAAACATAGGGCCGGGGCAAGCGCCTCCTAAAGCCCAACCAAAGCCAAAAATAATGCCTCCTATTAAATTGCGCGAAACACCTTTTTTCTTAGGCTCTACTGCTATAGCTTGTCCTTGAAAGTTTTTGATTTTCTGATTTTTAAACAGTAGCATAAGTACCATGCCAATAACAACAGCAGAACCTATAACACCATACATATGGAAAGACTGAAACTTAAACATTTCGTAAATACGAAACCAAGATACTACCTCAGATTTTGATAAAATAATTCCGAAAAAGATGCCTATCAATAAAAATTTTACGTTTTTCATAGCTATAGATTAAAAGATATGAGGTAAAATAAACCAAGTCATAATAAGACCACCAATAAAAAAGCCAGCCACAGCAATAAACGATGGTATTTCTAGATTACTCAAGCCAACTATACCGTGTCCAGAAGTACAACCACCCGCATAACGCGAACCAAAACCAACTAAGAATCCGGCTATTATTAAAACGGCAAAACCTTTTATAGATAACATGGCATCAATACTGTAAATTTCGGGTGGTAAATACTGAGCACCAGCATTTTTTATACCCAAAGTAGATAAATCTTGTACGGTTTGAGGATTTAAAAGTACCGTATCGGATGTTGTCAACCACTGGCTGGCTATAAACCCACCGATTAAAACACCCAAAACAACCATTAAATTCCAAGTGTTTTTGCGCCAATCATAATTAAAAAAGCCTACTAGTTTGCCACCACCACCTATGGCACAAAGATTTTCTAAGTTAGACGAAATTCCTAATTTTTTTCCAAAATAAAATAGCAAAAACATGGTAAATGCTATGA
>CAZGZH010000125.1:0-5326 GCA_964529645.1 uncultured Flavobacteriaceae bacterium | reverse complement strand
ACAATATTTTGTTGGGAGCTTCAGATACTACTCCCGAAGATGTTGTAAAGTTTTGCCAAGAAATGGGATTTGAAAAATTTATAGCCGAACTGCCTCAAGGATACGCTACTTTATTGGGCGAAGAAGGAATTAACCTCTCGGGCGGTCAAAAACAAATTATTGCTTTAGCTAGAGTGCTTTATAAAAAACCACAGTTTTTAATTTTAGATGAGGCTACTGCAGCTATGGACAGAAATACCGAAAAGTTTACGATGGGTTTATTGCGAAAACTAAAAAAAGATATCGCCGTGTTGTTTATCAGCCATCGCATACATACGCTAAAAAACAATGCCGATAGAATTTACGTTTTAGAAGACGGCCTTATTACATCAAAAGGAAACCATCAAGACCTGCTAATTTCTTCTAACTTTTACAGTGATTTTTGGAAAGAATTGGCTTAGAGTTAGTTTTTATAAAACAATTTATAGAAAAATTGTAAAACGACAAAATTTGTCGTTTCTGTGTTTTACATTTGTACTGTATTTCGAAATACATTAAAAAATTGTTTAACTTTAAAATTTAAAAATTATGAAAAAATTAGAATTAAAACAAATGGAACTTTTAGAAGGAGGCTCAACGATAGGTTGTGTAGGTGCCGTGATAGGAGCTGTTGCCTTAGGAGCTGCTCTCGTGGCTGTTTCTGGTCCAATTGGAGCATGGGCATGGGTTAGTTTAATAGGAGGAGGTATGGCAGAAGGCTTGTCTATTGCAGATTGTACTGCGGAATATGTACTTTAAGAAAGTATACAAGAATATTAAAAATTATAATTTATGAAAAAGAAACTTCCTTTATTTATTATTGTAATATCTATTGTTGAAATTGGGATGTTTTTAGGTTATTTTATTAAATTAGAAGATTATAGTTTCTCGAATAATTTAGGTGTCTATGCCCTGCTTATATCTGGGTTATCTTTTTTAGCTTTGGGTTTTAATCTTAGAAATCAAAAGAAAGTTTCCTAATGTATTTACTTCTAGTTTTACAACAGTTGGAAATATTACTATAGGATTTACCTTATTCTATACTGTTGTAGGTATTAGGTGCAGAATGGGGTTTTAACTCATAAAATAGCTGTTTAAATATGCCCTATTTAAACGGCCATTTTAATTAATGATTTACTTTAAAAAAGAATAGAGGTCTTATGAAAAAGAATAAATTAAACCTTGTTTGGTCTTTGATAAACGCAGTTTTATTTGGCTATGTATTTTTTTTAGTATTGTATAGTGGTTTTGGTAAATGGGTAGTTATTTTGTTCACATTATTTTTTCTTTCATCTATAATTCAGTTATTTCTTAAATATTCTGATAGTACTATCAAGAAAAAATAACAACTAAATTAGTGCTTTTATGCTAAAGCCTGTAATTTTACAAAAAGGACACTTGTTATTTTATTTCAACATAAAGATTTAGAAATGATTTTTAACCTACAGAATTACCTCTGACACTTTATGTCGGGGGTTTCTTTTTTCTGTAAATTTTGTAAAAAGGAGTATGTTATTTCAAAAGTTTTCAGTTTACGGTATTACCCTCAACCTCTAAAAAGAACGGAAACACCATCGGTGCAAAATCGCTTAAAGGTTTATAAAGTAAAGAATTGTCGATTGTTTCTTGTTTCACAAACGGAATTGTGCTGTTTATTCTGCTAAAAAAGAGGAGGATAAAACTTAAAACCAAAGCTATTTTTAAAGCGCCAAAAAGACCGCCAAAAATTTTATTAATCAAACCTAAAGCAATGGTTTTGGCTATCTTAGTTAAGATTTTCCCTAAGAGTGATACCAAGATTACAATGATTAAAAAAGTTACAGCGAAAGCTGTAATTTGAATATATTTTTCGTTCCAATCAACATAAGTTTTTAAAACATCTGAAGCGTAAAAAGAGAAATTCATCGCCCCATAAATACCGCCTACCAAAGCCACAAGCGAAGCGACTTCTACAATAAGCCCTTTCATAATACCGCGCGCCAAACCAAATAAAAGTAAGACGCTAATGATGATATCTATTGTATTCATTTTTTCTTTTTTACAAATATATAATTATTACAGTTGTACATTAATAAAAAAATGAAAAGGGACTTTATTTAATATCCGTTTAAAGTGATATGTTGTACCTACGGCACATATCGGTACATTTCTATCTCTTGTTACACATATTTCGTCCCTAAAGGGACGTTTACTTTTATTAACCTTATAGGTAGAACTCAGGTATCAGAATGTGTCCCGTTAGGGACAGCATATTGGTAATTATAAATAAGCGATTTATTTATTGTGCCTTTAGGTACAATATATAAGTATTTTCAGGCTTTCTGTTTGGTAGATATAAGATACTCTAAATAAGTTCATTTATGAAGTGTTAATCTACAAAAACAACCGTAATAGGGTCTTGTATATAGACTAAAATTTTGTCGGTAACCGTATAACCCATTCCTTTTACAGCCGTGGCATAATTGTTTATTTGTGTTTGATGTTTTGTGTTCGGAATACCTGTTTTATAATCAATTATTACCGCTTTATTGTTTTTTAAAACCAGCCTGTCAAGCCTAATAAGTGTTTTGTCTGCTGTTACAATTTCACACTCATTGTAAACAGTGTTATTGAGTGAATAATAGTCTTTTAATTGTGGGTGGTTTACAATTTGCAAGATAAGTTTTTGATATTTAGAAACATCATTTTGTGTTATTTTACCTGTTTTAAAATAGCTATCGAGAACAGTGTTAATATCGTCAGCTGTTTTTATTTGGGCTAATATATCGTGTAAAAGCGTGCCGAATTCGGCAGCGTCTTTCATTTCTTCATTCCAATATTTTGAGGCACTTGGCACAATATGTATGTTGTGCGATTGCCAATCGGTAGAAATATGTCTGACTTTAAGTATGTTTGTTTGCCTTACCTTTTCTTCTAAAGAGGTATGTTTAGGGCGTTCTTTAGAACCAAAAGAATAAGTGTTTTGTTCCGCTTGCCAGTAACCTTGTGCTTTTAGAAAATCAGCATACAACAAACTGTAAGTAACGCTTTTAGAATTCTTAGAGGGCGGCTGTTCGGTAATGAGGTATAATTGCTCAACGGCGCGTGTTAAACCCACATACAATAAATTCAAATTATCGAGTTCTAAAGCTTCTTTTGTCTTTTTGTAAAGGGCTTGTCCAACCGCATCTGTTTGTTCTAATTTAGAACCGCCATTTATAAGTAAAGTATCAAAATTATTAAAGTCGGCAGGCTCTTTGGGTTTATACCATTCCGTGGGCTCTTTTTCGTAATGGAGAGTTACATTATTAGGAAAAATCACGATAGGAAATTCAAGGCCTTTGGCTTTATGGATGGTTAAAATAGTGATGGCGTGTTCGTTTTTTGAGGACACCGCACTAAAATTTTCTTTATTTTTTTCAAAATACGCTAAAAAGGACGTGAGCGCGCCTTGTTGTTTTTGTTCAAAATTTAAAACTTCATCTAAAAAGAATTGTATAAAAGCATCAGAATCTTTAATTAATTTAAAACAGCGGACCAAATAAGCCACAGATTGGTACAGCGATAAAGTATTAAAATGTTTTTCAGAAAAATCAATATTATAAGCAGCGCATTTTTTAAACACTTCAATTGGCGAAAGATTTAAAAAGGAACTTATAAAATCGTGAATAGCATTTTCTATTTTGAGGTGTTTGTGCAGAAAAATAAGGATGTCGGCTAAGGCTTTTTTGTTAGAATTGTCGGCAAAATAGTTTAAAAAATTAAGTATAAAAGTAACTTTTATTGAGTTGGTGAGCAGTAAAGATTCCGAAGTCATGATGTCATACCCGTGCGCGCTTAAAATAGCCGCTATTTTAGCGCCATCTCCTTTTTTTCTCACCAGAATACAGACATCACCTAAAGGATAGGAGGGGTCTAAATTTTGTAAAATATTGAGAATATTATCGGCATAAGCATCGGTTTTATCTCCTCCAGAAAGGCCTTTTTCTAAAAAATCTATCTGCACATAACCGCCCATTTTATCAGTAATTTTCTGAGCACTTTTGTTCTTATAAAGTTCATGATAAATGGGATTTGATAAATATTTTGAGGCACTTTCAAAAAAGTCATTGTTAAAATGGATGATTTGAGAAAAACTGCGAAAATTAGTTGGCAGTGTTTCGACTTCCTTTTCTATAAAAAACGGATTTTCATCTAAAGTAAGATCAATAAATTGTTGTGCTTTACCGCCACGCCATCTGTAAATAGCCTGTTTGGCATCGCCTACCAAAAACAAACTGCCATTGGATTGGTGTAAAGCATTGCCAATTAAGGGCACTAAATTTTCCCATTGAAAAACAGAAGTATCCTGCATTTCGTCTATAAAAAAATGACTGTATTTCTCGCCAATTTTTTCATAAATAAAAGGCACGGGTTCTGCTTTAATATGTTTTCTGATAAGTGTGTTGAATTCTGAATTTAATCGGATGTTATTATCGATCTTATAATTTGTTAAACTCGTGTTTAATTGACTTAAAACCGATAGCGGAATAATATTTTTTATAGCCAATTGTGCTAAAATGTAATTATTAAAATGAGAGCCAAAATAGTTTTCAACTTCAAAATAGATTTTTTTGAGTTCTTCAGATTTAGATTCAATAGCGCTACTTTCCTCAATAGTGGCTTTTGCACTGCTCCAACTGTCTTTGGCAATACTTTTAGAAAGGCGTCCTTCAAAGTTTATGTCGTAATTTTTATTGAGCAGTTTGGTGATAAAACTGGGATAGTCGCCACCTCCCGCAAAAGCTTTTTTAGAAACGTTTATCTCTGTAATAATTTGTTGTGCCTGTGTCACTAATTTATGGATATAGGAATCAAATAAAGCAATTTGTTTTTTTAATTTTTTATGGAGATTTAAATAATCATCTAAATTTTTATCTTTTAGTTTTTCGAGTTCGCTTACCGCATCTTCTTTTACCAAAAGTTTGGCAATAGCATTGAGTGCAAAAGTAACATCCCACGTTTCATCTTTTTGCCATTTAAAAAGGGCGAAAAGTAAAAGTGTTTTAGTCAGTTCATCATCCTGACCCATTTTAGAAATTAAGATATTTACAGTCTCTTCTAAAATGTTTTTGGTGTTTAATTCAACATCAAAATTGAGAGAAAGGCCTAAATCAAAAGCAAAACTGCGAATAATTTTATAGGTAAAACTGTCTATTGTAGTAATGGCAAAAGCCGAATAGTTGTTTGTAATTTCTCTTAAAATGTTTGAAGCCCTTGTTTGTAAAACAGTTTTATCAATGGCTGTTTCTTGACAAATACTTTGAGAAATATCGTTAAAATTCCCATC
>CAZGZH010000124.1:0-5343 GCA_964529645.1 uncultured Flavobacteriaceae bacterium | reverse complement strand
GGACATACTTTGTTAAGAGATGCTTCGCAACAGGCCACACAAGGCGAAACACTGAGTTTTATAGAAGAATCAGAACCCGGCGATTTAGCCTTTTTTGACAATGAAGAAGGTAATATAATTCACGTTGGCATTATTTTAGCCAATCATCATATAATACATGCTCACGGAAAAGTACGCATAGATAAACTTGACCAAAGTGGTATTTACAATGTTGACACCAAACGCCATACCCACAAATTAAGGGTCATTAAAAAGATACTATAAAAAAAGCCTTAATCATTAATGATTAAGGCTTTTAACTTTGTATTAGGGTGAATTTATTTATTTCTTAAAATGTCGTATTTAGCTTTTAATACTTTGTATTTTGAATCCATTTCTAAGTTTTCGTAAATACCCATAAGTGTTTGAATAATAGAAATATCATCTTTTTTAAGGCTATAGGCTTTTTCATAAAAGGGTAAAACTTTTTTGTACAAGACAGAAAGTTTGGCTTTTAAAGCGTCGTATTTATCAAAATCACTTAAACTATTATTCATATCGTCAATTATAGCACTTTCTGGTTTACGATAGACATTTGCTAAGTTTAAATAGGCATCAAAATAATTTGGATCTAATTCAACTGCTTTTTTATAATATTTAACAGCCTCTTCATCTTTTTTCTGCTCGCTACTTATAACCCCTAAATTAAAATATAAAACAGGTTCGTTTGGGTTTTTATCAATAGCTTCTTTCATCAAATCTCCAAACTTAATTCTATTCCCTAATTTTAATTGCAAATCAGCTTCAGCTAAAAGCAAGTTATAGTCGTCAGGGTTATCTGTTCTCGCTTTTTTAAGTGCCGCCAAACCTTTTTCATTTTCACCTAATTTACCATACATATATGCTATATTTTTAACTATTGGAATTACTCTAGATTTAGAAACGTCGTCTTTTGGATCTGAGTATTTGCCCGCTTTTACCATTAAATCGCGTTCTGATTTTGAACTGAAAGTTTCAAGCTTACCTGTTTCAGTATTTTTTGCTTTATACTCTGTAGTAATACCGCTATACCCCAACTTGTTTAATTCTAAATAATAGGCCAAAGCTTCTTTGTAAAATTTACCTAAATGAGCTGCATTAGCGGCATTGTCTAACATAAAGGTATCTTTTGGACTAAGTTTAAAAACTTTAGCAAAATTCTGAGCTGAAGTTAAATATGATTTTGAATTGTATTGAGTTACAGCCAATCTTCTTAAATCTGAAATGAGCGTATTAAGAATTGGTGCCGCATCATCTGAATACATTTTTTTACCTATTTTATTTTCAAAATCAAGTAAATCAGTCAAGGCATCTGAGGCGACATCATAAGCATTTTTAGCTAATGAAGGTTGCATTTTTGCTATTTGAGCATATGTTTTACCTTTTAAAAAATAGTATTTTGCTTTTAATTTTGGCTCTGCATTAGCAATTAGATTGTCACATTTGTCTATGGAAGATTTTGCCAGAGCCAAATCGCTTTTTTTCAATGCCTTATCTGCAGCTTTAAGTTCATTCTTCTGAGCAACCATACCTATAGTCACTAGAAACATCAATAATATTAAAATTTGTTTTTTCATGATTTTTAAATTTGTTTTATTCTTCGTTTTGATTGTTTTCTTCTTGATTTGTATTTTCGTTATTATTTTCTTCCTCTTCGACTTCCTCTTGCATAACGCGTGCCACAGCTGCAATAGAATCGTCTTCTTTTATATTTATGAGTTTTACACCTTGCGTAGCACGTCCCATAACACGTAAATCTGAGACTGCCATACGTATTGTTAATCCAGATTTATTTATTATCATTAAATCATCTGAATCCGACACATTTTTAATAGCGACCAAATCTCCTGTTTTTTCTGTGACATTTATGGTTTTTACACCTTTACCACCTCTATTGGTAATTCTATAATCTTGTACACTAGAACGTTTGCCATAGCCATTAGCAGAAACAACAAGTACCTCTGAATTTTCATCTTCAATAGTTATCATACCTATTACTTCGTCTTTATCATTGGCTAATTTAATACCTCTTACACCAGAAGCATTTCTACCCATAGGACGCGATTTACTTTCTTCGAATCTAATGGCTTTACCAGATTTTACTGCTAGCA
This sequence comes from uncultured Flavobacteriaceae bacterium, assembly GCA_964529645.1. Classification (GTDB taxonomy): domain Bacteria; phylum Bacteroidota; class Bacteroidia; order Flavobacteriales; family Flavobacteriaceae; genus CG1-02-35-72. Next base: position 3,214 of record CAZGZH010000124.1, on the reverse strand, counting down.
TAATAAATGAAGACCCATTGGTTAATTTAGCTTCTAAAAGCTCGTCGTCTTCTCTAATGGTAATAGCGTTAATACCATTTGTTCTAGGACGTGAATATTGCTCTAATAGTGTTTTTTTAGTTTGGCCTTTTTTAGTAGCCATAACAACATAATTAGAATTTATATAGTCTTGGTCTTTTAAATCTTGTGTACAAATAAAGGCTTTGACTTTATCGTCTGGCTCAATATTTACAAGGTTTTGAATGGCACGACCTTTAGATGTTTTATTGCCTTCTGGAATTTCGTAAACACGCATCCAGAATACTTTGCCTTTTTGGGTAAAGAACAACATATATTGATGATTTGTGGCTACAAAAAGTTGTTCTAAGAAATCTTCATTTCTAGTTGTAACACCTCTTTGACCTCTTCCACCTCTGTTTTGAGTCTTATATTCAGACAAATCTGTACGCTTGATATATCCTGCATGAGAAATAGTAATCACAACACTCGAATCTGGAATCATATCTTCTATACTCAAATCGCCACCAGCATATTCTATAACAGAACGTCTTTCGTCACCATATTTATCTTTAATGGTAATAAGTTCTTCTTTAATGATATCCATACGTCTAGACTCGTGAGCTAAAATATCTTTTAAATCAGCAATAGACTTCATAATTTCATCAAACTCAGCGCGTAATTTATCTTGCTCTAGACCCGTTAACTGACGCAGGCGCATTTCTACAATGGCCTTAGCTTGAATCTCACTTAATTCAAAGGCTTCTATTAGTTTACTTTTAGCTTCGTCTGGGTTTTTAGAACTGCGAATTAAAGCTATGACTTTATCAATATTATCTGAAGCGATAATAAGTCCTTCTAAAATATGAGCACGCGCTTCGGCTTTTTTTAGTTCAAATTTTGTACGTCTTACAACAACATCATGTCTGTGATTTACAAAATGCTTAATCAAGTCTTTTAAGTTTAACATTTCAGGTCTTCCGTTAACCAATGCTATATTGTTAACACTAAAAGATGTTTGTAAACTTGTGTATTTATAAAGTTTATTAAGCACGATATTAGGAATGGCATCACGTTTTAAAATATACACTATGCGCATGCCATTTCTATCAGACTCATCGCGGATAGAAGCAATACCTTCAAGTTTTTTATCGTTAACCATATCAGCAGTTTTCTTAATCATATCTGCTTTATTTATTTGATATGGAATTTCTGATACAATAATACAATCGCGTCCTTGCACCTCTTCAAACGACGTTTTAGCGCGCATCACAATGCGGCCACGTCCTGTTAAAAAAGCATCTCTAACCCCTTCGTAACCATAGATTGTACCGCCCGTTGGAAAATCTGGCGCCTTTATAAACTGCATGAGCTCTTCTATGGTAATTTCATTATTGTCTATATAAGAAACGATACCATTTATAACTTCAGATAAATTATGAGGTGGCATATTTGTAGCCATCCCTACTGCTATACCAGACGCGCCATTTACAAGTAAACCGGGTATACGCGATGGCAATACGGTAGGTTCTTTTAAAGTATCGTCAAAATTTAAGCGGTGTTCAACCGTATCTTTATCAATATCTGCCAACATATCTTCAGATATCTTGCGCATTTTAACTTCGGTATAACGCATAGCCGCAGGACTATCGCCATCTACAGAACCAAAGTTTCCCTGACCATCAACTAATTGGTAGCGCAAACTCCATTCTTGTGCCATTCTTACCATAGCATCATAAACAGAAGTATCCCCATGAGGATGGTATTTACCTAAAACTTCCCCAACAATACGTGCCGATTTTTTATAACTACCAGTAGCTCTAACTCCTAATTCGTGCATACCAAACAAAACGCGTCTATGAACTGGTTTTAAACCATCTCTAACGTCTGGTAAGGCTCTTGAAACAATAACAGACATAGAATAATCTATGTAAGAAGATTTCATTTCATCTTCAATAATAATAGGAATTACTTTTTCTCCTTCTGCCATAAATTTTATTATTTTTTATGTTAAATTACAAACACGCAATATACAACAAATAGCACTTTTTTTAAAGCAATTTAGACTTCTTTTTTTTATAAATGTTATTAACAATTAAGGCGATATTTTAACAATTTTATAAGATTTATCTCTCATTTAAGCTTTATTTTTGTATTCGGTCTAATATTTGTAATGTTAAACCAAAAAAATCTACTATTTTTACCTAAACAAAGTATAACCATATGGATGATAATTTTTCGCCAAAAGTAAAAGATGTTATAGCTTACAGTAAAGAAGAAGCTTTGCGGTTAGGCCATGATTATATTGGTACAGAGCACCTAATTTTAGGTATTCTAAGAAAAAATGACGGTGAGGCTATTGATATTTTAAACGCTCTTGAAGTAGATTTAAAATACCTTAGGCAACAAATTGAAAAACTAAATGCCAATGATGCTGTTTTTAAAGAAGGCTTGACAAAGAAAAGTTTGCACCTTACAAAACAAGCTGAAAAAGCATTGAAAACCACCTTTTTAGAGGCAAAGTTATATAAAAACGACGCTATTAGTACGGCACATCTTTTGTTGTGTGTTTTGCGTAATGAATCTGATCCAACCACTAAAATAATGCACAACTTAGAGGTTGATTACAACGAAGTAAAAGCGATGTTTTTGCAGTATTTTAATCAGAGTACCGGCGAAAGTGAAGAATTGTCCTCACCAAAAGCAGAATTACCTTCTGACGACTTTGGCGACTCAAAAGAAAATCCATTTGAAAATCCGAAATCAGCAGCTTCTAAGAAAACTAAAACGCCTGTTTTAGATAATTTTGGCCGCGATTTGACAGTTTTGGCAGAGAATGGCAAATTAGATGCTGTTGTAGGCCGTCAAAAAGAAATAGAACGTGTTTCACAAATATTAAGCCGACGTAAAAAGAATAATCCACTCTTAATTGGCGAACCCGGTGTAGGTAAATCGGCTATTGCCGAAGGGTTGGCCTTGCGCATTATCCAAAGAAAAGTCTCTCGTATCTTATTCAACAAGCGTATAGTTTCACTCGACTTAGCCAGTTTAGTAGCTGGTACAAAATACCGCGGTCAGTTTGAAGAGCGCATGAAAGCGCTGATGAACGAGTTAGAAAAAAATGTGGATATCATTTTGTTCATTGACGAAATACACACAATTGTGGGTGCTGGTGGTGCCACAGGTTCACTGGATGCTTCAAATATGTTTAAGCCTG
>CAZGZH010000123.1:0-5362 GCA_964529645.1 uncultured Flavobacteriaceae bacterium | reverse complement strand
GTAGCTGGAACAAAAGCAAATAACGGTTGCCCCGATACAGACGGCGATGGTGTTGTTGATAAAGATGACGCTTGCCCAAGTGTTGCAGGTCCTGCAGCTAATAAAGGATGCCCTTGGCCAGATACAGATGGCGATGGTGTTTTAGATAAAGATGATAATTGTGTTGATGTAGCTGGTCCAGCTTCAAACAACGGTTGTCCAGAAGAAGTTATTTCTGCTGCTGCCGAAAAACAATTAAATGATTTTGCAAAAACTATTAACTTTAACTCTAATAGATTCAGCTTTAAAGCTGGTGTATCAGTACAATTAGATGCTATTGTTTCTATTATGAAAGAATATGACCGTGCAAACTTTAGTGTTAATGGTTATACAGATAGTCGTGGTAAAGACGCTTATAATTTAACTTTATCAGAAAAACGAGCTGCTGCTGTTATGAAATATTTAGTAGATCATGGTGTTGCTGCAGATAGATTAACATCTAAAGGTTTTGGTGAAGCTAATCCTATTGCAGATAATAAAACTTCTAAAGGACGTGCAAGCAATAGACGTGTTGAAATTACAGTTGTAAATAAAAAATAATTTACACTTAAATTATAAAATTTAAGAGGCTGCTTTTTTAAGCAGCCTCTTTTTTTTTTGAACTTAAAAAAAGGTTTTTATTTTAAAAGCTTAATTGTCAATATCCTATCTATATATTTTATATATTTGTAGGAATCAACCAAATCTAGCGTCATGAATAAAATAAGAACGATTTTAGCAGTAATTACATTACTTTTATGCGCCTCTATCACTTTAGCACAAGATTCTAAAAACCCTTGGGAAATAGATTTTGGGGCAAATGCTGTTGTTTTCTATCCAATGGCAAGTATTAATAAGCCAAGTATAAGTAATTATATTGGCGGATTTGTAAACGTGCGTCAGCATTATAATTACTATGGCCTACCACTTAGAGTGCATGTTGGCAGATATGTTTCTAAAAATTTTTCAATTGGCGCAGCCTTTTCCTTAAACAAAATTCGTAAAATGGGCGGTTCAGTAAATGAACTTGACTTATTTAATTTTGATACAGATTTAAGATATGATTTAAATGCGCTTTTTGGCGACTTGAATATAATTAAGAACCTTGTAATAGACCCTTATACTTTTACGGGATTGGGTTATACAAGTGTAGGTAGCGCCCATATAGGCTCTCTTAATTTAGGAGGCGGTATAAATTTTTGGACAGGCAAATCTAAAAATTTTGGTTTTCAAGTGCAATCAACTGGTAAACTGAATTTAAAAGGGACAATAAGCTCATATTTTCAGCACTCATTTGGCGTGGTATTTAAATTTGGGGAAGCAGATACAGATAAAGATGGTATAAAAGACAGTAAAGATAAGTGTCCAACCAAAGCAGGATTAGTCAAATTTATGGGTTGCCCCGATACAGATGGTGATGGCATAAAAGATTCAGAAGATAAGTGTCCTCATATAGCAGGGACTAAAGAGCTTAACGGATGTCCTGATAAAGACAATGACGGCATTACAGATAAAGATGATTATTGTCCTGATGTACCCGGTATCAAAGCAGGTAATGGTTGCCCTGATGCAGATGGCGATGGTGTTGTAGATAAAAATGATGCGTGTATAAATATAGCAGGAGCTAAAAAGAATAAAGGATGTCCTTGGCCCGATACAGATGGTGATGGCATTTTAGATAAAGATGATAAATGTAAAAACACTGTTGGCTTAGCATCAAATAATGGTTGTAAAAAAGAAATTATTTCAGCTAAAGCTAATTTACTTATAGACGATTACGCTAAGACAGTCGTTTTTGTTAGCAACCATTCTAGCTTTGCAAAAGGCGTGACTAAAAATCTAGATAAAATAGTCATACTCTTAAAGAAATTTGATAAAACCATTTTAGTCATTAATGGCTACACAGATAGTATAGGAAGCAAAAAATATAATTTATGGTTGTCTGAGAGACGTGCTAATGCTGTGATGAAATATTTAATAAATCATGGTATAAAAGCCAATAGATTATCAGCTAAAGGGTTTGGCGAAGAAAATCCTATCGATACAAATGAAACACCTGTGGGTCGCGCGAATAACAGAAGGGTAGAAATTAAAGTGGTAAACAAAAAATAATTTAAGTTTAAATCATATTTTAAAAAAGCTGTGCTTGTTAGCACAGCTTTTTCTATTTTTATACTTTCCTTAAAATATATTGAATAGTTGGAAGATTCCTTTTTAAATAAAATTGCGGATTATATAAAGCAAAATAATTTATTGTCAAATGATGTTAAAATTATTTTACCAAATAAAAGAGCAAGCTTATTTTTAAAAAAAGAATTAATTAATTTAATAAATAGACCTACTTTTCTGCCGCAATTCTTGAGTATTGAAGAATTTACACAGCAATTAACAGATTTAACGCTTTTAGATAATCTCCATCTTCAATTCGAATTATATAAGGTGTATTCTAAAATCATCCCTGTATCAGAACGCGATTCTTTCGATAAATTTATTCAGTGGGCATCTATTGTTTTACAAGATTTTAACGAGATAGACGCCTATCTTATAAATGCTGATAAACTGTACACAAACTTAAGTGATTTAAAACGTATTGAAAATTGGACACCAGAAAAAGAGCCCACTTCTTTCAGCTTAAATTATTTGAAATTCTTTAAAATACTCGATAAACTTTATAAGTCATTTTCTGATTGTTTACTTGAAAAACAACGCGCCTATCAAGGACTTATCTATAGAGAAGCTGTTAAAAATATTTCTTTATTTGCTAGTAATCTTAAAACACCTTTAATTTTTGCAGGTTTTAATGCGTTAAACAAAGCCGAAGAAGTTATTATTCATGAGTTATTAGAAAATAATAAAGCTGAGGTATTTTGGGATTTGGATATGACTTTTTTTAAGACAAAGCATCTATCAAGTAAATTTATAAGCCAATATAAAAACACTTGGCCTTATTATAAAGACAATAATATTGAATGGGAATCTACGTCATTCAAAAACCCTAAAAATATTCAGTTTATTGGCGCTCCTAAAAATGTGTTACAATTTAAAGTAGCAGGTCAGATACTTGAAGAAATTAATAAAAAAGATAAGAATTTTAGCAATTCGGCACTCGTTTTAGGCAATGAAGACCTTTTGAATGTGGCTTTAGAATCCTTACCTAGCAATGTAGAACAAGTCAATATTACAATGGGATATGCTTTAAAAAATACCCCATTGGCCAATCTTTTTTCTACACTATTTGAAACGAATATTAAAGCTTTAAAATTTAATAAAACACAAGAATTCTATTATAAGGACGTCATAAATATTTTAAGAGATGCTTATTTTCAAAAATTAAATACCCTTGATACTATTGAATCAAAGCAAGTCATTAATTCAATTCATAAAAACAATCTTATTTTTGTTGATTATAATCAGTTAAAGACTGATTTAAATTTACCACCTTCAGAATTAGATTTTATATTAAAACCAACGACAAATAACATCACTCAATTTTTGTCGAACTGCTTACAATTTATAGATATTTTAAAAGAGGACACCAATTTATCAAATATAGATAAAGAATACCTTTACAGGTTTTACAATCTTTTTAACGAGTTAGACAGTTTAGAAAAAGAGTATCACTTTATAAAAGATTTAAAGACATTACAGCATTTTTATAACAGCTTGTTGCGAAATGAAAAACTGTTTTTTGAGGGTGAACCTTTGAGTGGTTTACAAATTATGGGAATGCTAGAAACGCGTACACTAGACTTTGAAAACGTGATAATAACATCTGTCAACGAAGGTATTTTACCAGCCAATAAATCAATAAATTCCTTTATACCTTTTGCTATTAAAAAGGCTTTTGGGTTACCGACTTATTCCGACAAAGAAGCTATTTTTTCGTATCATTTCTTTAGATTATTGCAGAGAGCAAAAAACATTTATCTCATTTACAATACAGAGGTAGATGACTTTGGTGCCTCAGAAAAAAGCCGCTTTTTAACACAATTAGAATTGTTAAAACCAAATGAAATTAATAACTATTTAGCCAGTTCTAATTTAAAATCTGAATTAATACAATCTAGAGCAATTGATGTCAATCAAAAATTAAAAGAAGGTCTAAGAGCATTGGCAGAGAAAGGTATATCACCATCGGCAACAGCCCTTTATTTAAAAAATCCATTAGATTTTTATTATTCAAAAATTTTAAAAATTAGAGAGCCATTGGAGCTCGAAGAAACCATTGCCTATAATACTTTTGGAACCGTTATTCACGATGCGCTTTACCAATTATATTTACCTTACTTAAATCGGATTTTAACGGAAAAAAGTATGGAAAATATTTTAAAAAATATACCAAAAGCACTCAATGATAATTTTAAAAAAACCTACAAGGGAGGCGCAATTGAGATGGGTAAAAACAAGTTGTATTTTGAAATGGCTAAGCAATATATCCATAAATTGGTATCGCACGAATCAGCACTTTTAAAGAAAGGAAAATCTATTAAAATATTGGCTCTAGAAGAAAACCTTAGCGCTGTTTTAAATATTCCCGAGATTTCATATCCTGTAAAAATAAAAGGAATAGCCGATAGAATTGACAGTGTTGATGGCAATTTGCGCATCATAGATTATAAAACGGGAAGTGTTGATTTAAATAAACTTAAGATTTATAATTTTGATAATTTTTTAGAAGATGATAAACACACTTTAGCCATGCAATTATTGATGTACGTTTTGATGTATTCTAAAACAAATGACGTGAAGCAAGACATAGAAGCCGGTATTATTTCGTTTAAAAAACTCAACAAATACGTTTTAAAAATCAATTTTAAATCAAACAGCTCAAATACAGATTTTAATATTACAAAAGAGCGTTTAAAAGATTTTGAGGAGGCTTTACAGCAACTTCTGCAATCTATTTTTAATGCCAAAATATTTACAGAAAATATCCAGAAAAAATGACAACAATCAAAAATCAAGTACTTAAAGGCATTCACAATAAACCCATTTTAACAGATGTTTATTACAATAAAACAAACACCAAAAAGCCCATCGTCATTTTTGCACATGGTTATAAAGGCTATAAAGATTGGGGGGCGTGGCATCTTGTGGCCAAAGCCTTTGCTGACAATGGGTTTGTATTTGTAAAGTTTAACTTTTCGCACAATGGCGGTTCTGTAGCACAGCCTATAGATTTTCCAGATTTAGAGGCTTTTGGTAATAATAATTTTATAAAAGAATTAGACGATTTACAATCGGTTATAGATTGGGTTTTTAACAATAAAGACTTACAACAAGAAGTCGATTTATCTAACCTAACACTTATAGGGCATTCAAGAGGCGGCGGGATTGTTACTAT
>CAZGZH010000122.1:0-5374 GCA_964529645.1 uncultured Flavobacteriaceae bacterium | reverse complement strand
ATGTGCCTTATGTTGTCGAAACTTCTATTGGTTTAGATCGTATGTTTTTGGCTGTTTACGCCACGGCTTTACAAGAAGAAACTTTAAAAGATGGCTCTAGCCGCGTTGTTCTTAAACTCCCTGCCGTATTAGCGCCTTTTAAAGCCGCAGTTTTACCATTAGTTAAAAAAGATGGTTTACCCGAAGTCGCTAAAAAAATTATAGCCGATTTAAAATTAGATTTTAATGTTACCTACGACGAAAAAGATGCTATTGGCCGTCGCTACCGCAGACAAGATACCAACGGTACCCCATTTTGCATAACAGTTGACCACGATACTTTAAATAACGATACCGTTACCATTAGACATCGTGATTCTATGCAACAAGAACGTGTGAAAATTGACGATTTAAGTGCTATCATTTCTAAAGCTGTGCTACCAAAGTATTGGTTGGAGAAGTGCTAAAGCATTTTGAGTTCTGAGTTTTGGGTTCTGAGTTTTTAGTTTTCTATTTATTTTAAATTAATGAAAAATATTTTAATTGTCGTTTTACTTTTTATTTCAACTATTTCGTTTAGTCAAAAAAATAAATTTAAGGTAAATACGACTAAAACAATAGTAGGTAAAAATTTAATAACCAATTCAGATATATACGGTATTAAATATAATTTTTCAGAAAGGATTCAAAAAACCTACCTTGACACTGTATCTAATTTTCTGACAGTACAGCTAAGAGGCCTCAGTAAAAACGGGAAATGGCTTAACAATAAAGGGGTTGTTTTACAATACGATTTGAAAAATAAAAAACTATTGTGGACTAAAAAAATCTTGTATCAAGCCAATAGCCTACAACAATTTAGTAATACAATTATTTTTACTAAAATGAATAAGAGTTATTGTTTGAATACGCTAACAGGAAATGAATTATGGCAGGTAAAAAATGATATTTATTATGTTGATCCAAAATCTAATATTGGAATCGGTTATAATTTCAAAAATTCTAATAACTATTCTAATAGACTAGAGGGTATTGATTTAAAAAATGGAAATGTCATTTGGAAAAAAGAATTAAATCGAGAATTTGGGTGGAATAGTGTGCTCCACACAAATATTCAACAATAATTGTGGTAGCAGCAGGATTACATGCTCTTAATACTACTACCGGAAAAGGTTGGGATTACAATACAATTACTGGGAAAAAGAATTATAAAGTACCCGTTGTAGCAAATGTTGTTGGGGCAGTGGCAGGAGTGCTTACTGGCACATTTGTGACATCAGTTGGTCATAATTTGGTGAGAGATGTTACTTCAAATACACTTGTAGATAGCTCATCTATTTATATCTCATCCAAAGAGCAATTAGCTAAAGTAAATAAACAAACAGGAGAAGTTGTTTGGAAATATCCATTTACCAAAGATTTAGCTAGTAAATCGTCAATTTTTTTTAATGACAGTTTGGTTTATTTGGTTAATAAAGGCTTTGCCCATATGGGATATAAACAATTAAAGTTTGGCAAACCATTTATAGCGGCATTTGATAAACAAACTGGAGAAAAGAAATTTTTAACTTTAACAAAGGATGCAAATAATCCCATCCTCAGTTATAAAATATTGGGTAATGATATCTATTTGGTTTTTAAAAATCGTTTGGCTAAATACTCTAAAGACTCAGGCACATTAATCAAAGATAAAAAATATTCAAAAGACAGTTTAGGAGAATTGAAATATTTTGTAGGAAACCAAGTATTTGTAAATGATAAAAATAATGATTTTGTTAACCTTAACAATTCTTATAAAACTAAAATATTTATCTTTACTAGTTCAGGTAAAATATTATTGATTGATAATCAATTAAATATAATTAACACCTTAGATTATAAAGATTTAAGTCTTGATTATCTTCACATAAAAAATTATAAATTCCTTGCAAAGGACAATAAAACTTTGATTATTAATAATGAAGGAAAAATAGTTGCAGAACTTAAAGTAAGCTCAGAAGCCTACCTTGCTGGAAGTACGCTATACGATAAACAAAATGATGATTTTGTAGCAATAAATTTAAAAGATATATTAAAAGATATCTAAATGAATTCCAATAAAGTTACTTTAAAATATATAACCTTTTTACGCGGTATAAATGTTGGCGGGCATCATAAAGTACCTATGGCTGACTTAAAAAAAGTTTTAGAGTCCTTAGGTTTTGAAAATATAACGACACTTTTAAATTCTGGCAATGTTATTTTCGACGCTAAAAATAGCGACACCAAAAACCTTGAAGAATTAATATCCAAAAAATTGGAGAAAACTTTTGGGTTTTCTATTCCCACTATTATTAGAAACGCTGAAACAATTCAGCAATTATATAAAGCAGCGCCTTTTAAAGACATCACTATTCATAAAGACATAAGGCTGTATGTTTCCTTTTTGAAAAAGGATATTCAAGCTGAATTGACCTTACCTTGGAAAAGTGCTGATAATGCCTTTAGAATTATCGCAAAAAGCGATAATACAATATTGAGTATTTTAGACCTTTCCGTTTCTAAAACTCCAAAAGCTATGCATAACTTAGAAAAGTTTTATGGAAAGGATATCACTACAAGAAATTGGAAAACTATTGCGCGAATAGCAAATAAGTTGTAAGCAATCTTAGTTTAAGCCTTCTTTAAAAAACACGTTTTTAAAACAATTTGGCTTTTACCAATACGGCATTCTACTTGGTCGGGGCTATTTGTCAATCTAATATTTCTTATAGCGACACCGCGTTTAAGCGTTTTAGACATCCCTTTAATCTTTAAATCTTTGGTAACGTGAACAGAATCACCGTCGTTTAAAATATTACCATTACTGTCTTTTACGTCCATTTTTTTTGATTTTTTAGTATTAAAAGCTGTCTAAAAAATAATTCTTTTTGTCATTCTGAACAAGCAAAGCGCAGTGAAGAATCTCAAGAAAACAGAGATTCATCGCTTCTTTGCAGTCCGCTCTGAATGACAATCACTATTTAGAGAGCTTTTGTTTTTTTATATTTAAATTCAGCTTAAGCTAAAACTTCGTGAACACGATCTGCAGCTTCTTGAAATTCAATAGCCGAAATGACATCAAGGCCACTGGCGTCTATTAATTGTTTAGCTTCAACAGCATTAGTGCCTTCTAGCCTCACAATTATAGGCACTTTAATAGCATCGCCCATATTTTTATAAGCATCAACAATACCTTGGGCCACACGGTCGCAACGTACAATACCACCAAAAATATTGACCAAAATAGCCTTAACATTAGGATCTTTTAAAATAATGCGGAAAGCTTTTTCAACACGTTCGGCATCAGCAGTACCCCCAACATCTAAAAAGTTAGCAGGTTCGCCACCAGATTGTTTAATTAAATCCATGGTACTCATAGCCAATCCAGCACCATTAACCATACAACCCACGTTTCCGTCAAGGTCAACATAGTTTAAGCCGGCCGCTTTGGCTTCTACTTCAATTGGATTTTCTTCGCGGATATCGCGTAATTGGGCATAATCTTTATGTCTAAATAAAGCATTATCGTCTAATACCACCTTAGCATCAACAGCTAAAATTTTGTTGTCAGATGTTTTTAAAACAGGATTAATTTCGAATAACGAGGCGTCAGATTTTGTGTAAGCCGTATAAAGGGCACTTACAAATTTTGTCATTTCTTTAAAAGCGGTACCCGATAAACCTAAATTAAAAGCAATTTTACGCGCTTGAAAAGGTAATAATCCTGTAGCAGGATTTATATCTTCGGTAAAAATTAAATGCGGTGTTTTATCGGCTACTTCTTCAATATTCATACCGCCTTCGGTAGAATACATAATCATATTACGCCCTACACCTCTGTTTAATAAAACAGACATATAAAATTCGCTTGTCTCACTTTCGCCAGGATAATAAACATCCTCGGCTACTAAAACTTGGTTTACTTTTTTACCTTCGGCAGATGTTTGAGGTGTTTTTAACATCATTCCGATTATATTGTTTGAAATAGTTTCGACTTCTTGAAGCGATTTTGCCAATTTAACACCACCCCCTTTTCCGCGGCCACCCGCGTGAACTTGCGCCTTTACTACCCACCAACTTGTACCTGTCTCTGTAGTTAATTGTTTAGCCGCTTCAACAGCTTTTACAGGATTACTAGCCACAATGCCGCGTTGTATGCGTACACCAAAACTATTTAAAATGTCTTTACCTTGATATTCGTGTAGATTCATTTGTGTTTTATTTTATAAGAAGTTACAAAATTACATTTCTTAATTAAAATAGCCCGAATTTTTCACATAAAGTTTATAACTAATTATAGGCGTTTACGTCTTTAACATGAGTTTAACAATTATTAATAGTTTGATAAAATTTGATTAAATATTTTTGCTTGTTTTTATCATACTACACATAATTTTTATGCGCAAAATAATTATAGCTCTTTTTATATTTAGTTTCTTAACTGGCTTTTCTCAAAATATTAAACGAAAATCTATAGTCGCAACTCGCATTACAACACCGCCAAAAATTGATGGTGTATTAAATGATGCTGTTTGGAGTGATTTACCTGTAGCCAAAAACTTTACAATGTTTAAACCTGGTAATGGCGATGTGGAACCCAGAAACCAAAAAACAGAAGTCAAAGTAGCTTATGACAATGAAGCTATTTATTTTGCGGCTTATTTATACGATAGTCATCCAGAAAAAATCATGCGTCAATTAAGCGATCGTGATAATTTTGCTCAGGCCGATTTTTTTGCAGTAATCATAAATCCCTTAAACGATCAACAAAACGACACCGAGTTTTTTGTAACTGCGGGAGGCGCTCAAGGCGATGCAAAAGTATCTAGCAGTAGAGGCGAAGATTTTAGTTGGAGTGACGTGTGGTACAGCAAAATAAGTTTTGACGGCAAAGGCTGGTATGTAGAAATGAAAATTCCTTTTTCGGCGTTGCGTTTTTCAAATGACAAAGTACAAACTTGGGGTTTAAATTTTCACAGACTCATACAGAGTAAACGCGAACAATACACGTGGAATTATATAGATAAATCAACGGGTAATTTATCGCAATATGCTGGTTTATTAACTAATTTACGGGATATTAAAACGCCTTTACGCTTGAGTTTTTTACCTTTTACAACTGTTAACGTGTCTAGTTTTAAAGGCACAACAATTTCAAGAGAACAAATGGGTTTAAATATAAAATATGGTTTAAGCGATAATTTTACGCTAGATGCCACTATAAACCCAGATTTTAGTCAGGCTGGATTTGATGATTTGGTTTTAAATCTAGGCCCTTTTGAAACCCGTTTTGACGAACAGCGCCAGTTTTTTATTGAGGGTGCCGACCTACTTAACAAAGGAGGCTTGTTTTTTTCGAGACGTATTGGTAAAA
>CAZGZH010000121.1:0-5374 GCA_964529645.1 uncultured Flavobacteriaceae bacterium | reverse complement strand
TTACCCCTTATTCCAGCGGTTCTTCCAAGTCTATTTAGTTTTATGTTTCCTTTCCAATTGCCCTATGAAATACCGTAGTCTGTTTTAATAATATGCTTAATTAAGCGAATAACATCCTTAACATCTTTCTCTCCTGTGTCCAATTCGTTTTTTAGTTTTTTTAGCCTAAAATACAACCGTTCAAATTCGTCCGGGTTTTGGCTTAAATGGTCGGCTATATCCCTCGCTTTACTTGATTTTACCACAGGATAAGCGATAGATAACATCGAGTAAATAAACACATACATATCGCTTTTCTTTCCTGTTGCCCTATTTCTATCGTTTGCGTGGATATTAAAGTGGATGAAATTATACGAGCGAGAACCCGCAACTTTTTCCAATGAATAACTGAAATACATGTCTGCCATTTTTTTCATTCGTTCTTTGGCGGGTTCAAGAACCCATTTTTTTAAGTCTTTTATTTTTGGGTATTTACTTTCAAGCACTAACATTTCCCGCAGCTCGTCAAGTGGCATTGAAAAATAACCTGTATCTTCCCAGCGCTTGCAAAGCTTATACAACCTCTTGGTGTAGCTCCCTGGCAACTTCAACGCTATTGCTTTTGAGAAGATTGTGCCACCCACGCCTTTACCCCAGTACAGCAGGTAAGGGATAGCCCATTTGTTTATAGTAAGCTCAATTTTTGAAGTACCGTTGATATTTCGAATAGTTGTGACCAACACACCCATAACATCCTCTTTCCGTTGGGTTTTAGGATTAGTATACTCAAATTCAAACACTTTGTTCATCATGTTTCGGGCAGCCTCTAAATACTGTGATTTATTATTACTACCAAGTTCGACAGTATCTATAACAATCATAGGCTCACCAAATAAATCAGTTTGAATAGGCAACTCTTTAGTCATATGTTTTTGAATAGCGTCAATCATTAAAGTGAGAATGTTTTCTTCCCGCTCGGTATAATTGTAACGAGCGTTTGTTACTTTATTTGGCTGCACTAATTCTATTGAAGACACAGCATCTTTTGCACGTAATTCTTTAGCGTATTTTTCTACATCCATTTTTTTATATTTTCTTGCAATATTAACAAAAAAAGGGGAGAAAAATAAATAAACTCCATATTTATTATGCACTTTACTCAATTTCTCCCCCTTTTACTACTCAATTTCTCCCCCTTTTACTTTTTTTGCTACTCAATTTCTCCCCCTTTAGCTTCTGAAACCCTCATCAATAAAGGGCTGCAGAGCCTCTACAATTAGTATTACCTACAATTAAAATACAAGTAGTACAGTTTTTTAGCTTGAAAATGGCAAAAAAATGCCATTTTCTTGCATCAAAAAAACGGGTTTTCAACATTTCAACAATGAAGGTATCTGAAACGTTTTTTGGGCAACAGGAAAAAAAGTAAAATGGTAAGTAAAATAAAAAAGATTTTCCGGGCGGCTAACGTTTAAATAAATTATTTAAAATAAGGCATTTTTAAGCGATTTAAGACGTTTTTTTCTTTTTGTAGGTAAATACTCGTTTTTGATATAAAAATGCCTTAAAAGTGCCTTAAAATGATTTTTAAAGGGTGTTTTATTATTATCTTTTAAACGTAAATCAAGTTAAACACATTCCCAAGAAAAAAAAATCATAATAACTCTATAATAAATATAAAAAAACCGTTTAATTTTGGTTTGTATATGTACCCGCTATACAAACCAAGAATGGTTTGTGCGGGCAAAAGGGGTTTCCCCCTTTTGAAACCCCTATAAATAGGACTTTTTATGAATTTTTAAAAGAAAAAAATATGGGATTTGGAATAATAAGAGTGAGGAACCTGCAAAGTGGAGATGTAGCAGGTGCGCAAGAACACAATAAGAGGGAATACACGCCCGAAAGAATGCCTGATAATATTAACCCGGAAGAAGAGGGATATTACGGCTCTAATCAATACTATACGAAAAATAATGAAAAATCGATTTTAAAAGCCATAGAGCGACTTTTATCCGAAAATAATATCAAACCCCGTAAAAATTCTGTTGTGGCTTTAGAGTACGTCGTAGCGTTATCCCCAGATGCCAAAGAGAAAGTTTACAAAACAAAATACAACGCATCGGCAATGCTTGACCACTTGTGCCGTTTTATTGAAAAAAAACACGGCAAAGAAAACGTTGTAAGTGTTGATTATCATTTTGACGAGAGTAACCCTCACGCACACGTTATCGTTGTGCCTATCGTTGAAAAAGAAGTTCGGTATAAAAATCGATTTGGCGACTACACCCGGAAAGAATTACGCTTGTCAGCGAGAGATTTCACAGGTGGTAGGCAGAAGTTAAGAGATTTGCAAAGTGATTTTTTCCATTACGTCAAAGATTTAATTGAAGCAAAACGAATAGATTACAAAATATACAGGGGTGTAGATGCCCGGGAACAGACACGTAAATACATCAAAGAAACTATTCCAGAGCTTGCAGAATGGCGAGAAAAAGTAAGAATGGCCGAAAGCATACAAGCGGAGGTAAAAGAGAATATACAACGCACTAAAAATGCCGAAAAAAGCAAAGAAACGTTTGAAAGATTTAACCCTTGGAAAGAGGAGAAAAAAGCCGACATATCAAAGAAAAAGAAGCCTGATAAAGGAAAAAACAAAGGAATGGGAATGAAAAAAATATAAATATATAAATACATTACCCCTTATTCCAGCGGTTCTTCCAAGTCTATTTAGTTTTATGTTTCCTTTCCAATTGCCCTATGAAATACCGTAGTCTGTTTTAATAATATGCTTAATTAAGCGAATAACATCCTTAACATCTTTCTCTCCTGTGTCCAATTCGTTTTTTAGTTTTTTTAGCCTAAAATACAACCGTTCAAATTCGTCCGGGTTTTGGCTTAAATGGTCGGCTATATCCCTCGCTTTACTTGATTTTACCACAGGATAAGCGATAGATAACATCGAGTAAATAAACACATACATATCGCTTTTCTTTCCTGTTGCCCTATTTCTATCGTTTGCGTGGATATTAAAGTGGATGAAATTATACGAGCGAGAACCCGCAACTTTTTCCAATGAATAACTGAAATACATGTCTGCCATTTTTTTCATTCGTTCTTTGGCGGGTTCAAGAACCCATTTTTTTAAGTCTTTTATTTTTGGGTATTTACTTTCAAGCACTAACATTTCCCGCAGCTCGTCAAGTGGCATTGAAAAATAACCTGTATCTTCCCAGCGCTTGCAAAGCTTATACAACCTCTTGGTGTAGCTCCCTGGCAACTTCAACGCTATTGCTTTTGAGAAGATTGTGCCACCCACGCCTTTACCCCAGTACAGCAGGTAAGGGATAGCCCATTTGTTTATAGTAAGCTCAATTTTTGAAGTACCGTTGATATTTCGAATAGTTGTGACCAACACACCCATAACATCCTCTTTCCGTTGGGTTTTAGGATTAGTATACTCAAATTCAAACACTTTGTTCATCATGTTTCGGGCAGCCTCTAAATACTGTGATTTATTATTACTACCAAGTTCGACAGTATCTATAACAATCATAGGCTCACCAAATAAATCAGTTTGAATAGGCAACTCTTTAGTCATATGTTTTTGAATAGCGTCAATCATTAAAGTGAGAATGTTTTCTTCCCGCTCGGTATAATTGTAACGAGCGTTTGTTACTTTATTTGGCTGCACTAATTCTATTGAAGACACAGCATCTTTTGCACGTAATTCTTTAGCGTATTTTTCTACATCCATTTTTTTATATTTTCTTGCAATATTAACAAAAAAAGGGGAGAAAAATAAATAAACTCCATATTTATTATGCACTTTACTCAATTTCTCCCCCTTTTACTACTCAATTTCTCCCCCTTTTACTTTTTTTGCTACTCAATTTCTCCCCCTTTAGCTTCTGAAACCCTCATCAATAAAGGGCTGCAGAGCCTCTACAATTAGTATTACCTACAATTAAAATACAAGTAGTACAGTTTTTTAGCTTGAAAATGGCAAAAAAATGCCATTTTCTTGCATCAAAAAAACGGGTTTTCAACATTTCAACAATGAAGGTATCTGAAACGTTTTTTGGGCAACAGGAAAAAAAGTAAAATGGTAAGTAAAATAAAAAAGATTTTCCGGGCGGCTAACGTTTAAATAAATTATTTAAAATAAGGCATTTTTAAGCGATTTAAGACGTTTTTTTCTTTTTGTAGGTAAATACTCGTTTTTGATATAAAAATGCCTTAAAAGTGCCTTAAAATGATTTTTAAAGGGTGTTTTATTATTATCTTTTAAACGTAAATCAAGTTAAACACATTCCCAAGAAAAAAAAATCATAATAACTCTATAATAAATATAAAAAAACCGTTTAATTTTGGTTTGTATATGTACCCGCTATACAAACCAAGAATGGTTTGTGCGGGCAAAAGGGGTTTCCCCCTTTTGAAACCCCTATAAATAGGACTTTTTATGAATTTTTAAAAGAAAAAAATATGGGATTTGGAATAATAAGAGTGAGGAACCTGCAAAGTGGAGATGTAGCAGGTGCGCAAGAACACAATAAGAGGGAATACACGCCCGAAAGAATGCCTGATAATATTAACCCGGAAGAAGAGGGATATTACGGCTCTAATCAATACTATACGAAAAATAATGAAAAATCGATTTTAAAAGCCATAGAGCGACTTTTATCCGAAAATAATATCAAACCCCGTAAAAATTCTGTTGTGGCTTTAGAGTACGTCGTAGCGTTATCCCCAGATGCCAAAGAGAAAGTTTACAAAACAAAATACAACGCATCGGCAATGCTTGACCACTTGTGCCGTTTTATTGAAAAAAAACACGGCAAAGAAAACGTTGTAAGTGTTGATTATCATTTTGACGAGAGTAACCCTCACGCACACGTTATCGTTGTGCCTATCGTTGAAAAAGAAGTTCGGTATAAAAATCGATTTGGCGACTACACCCGGAAAGAATTACGCTTGTCAGCGAGAGATTTCACAGGTGGTAGGCAGAAGTTAAGAGATTTGCAAAGTGATTTTTTCCATTACGTCAAAGATTTAATTGAAGCAAAACGAATAGATTACAAAATATACAGGGGTGTAGATGCCCGGGAACAGACACGTAAATACATCAAAGAAACTATTCCAGAGCTTGCAGAATGGCGAGAAAAAGTAAGAATGGCCGAAAGCATACAAGCGGAGGTAAAAGAGAATATACAACGCACTAAAAATGCCGAAAAAAGCAAAGAAACGTTTGAAAGATTTAACCCTTGGAAAGAGGAGAAAAAAGCCGACATATCAAAGAAAAAGAAGCCTGATAAAGGAAAAAACAAAGGAATGGGAATGAAAAAAATATAAATATATAAATACATTACCCCTTATTCCAGCGGTTCTTCCAAGT
>CAZGZH010000120.1:0-5400 GCA_964529645.1 uncultured Flavobacteriaceae bacterium | reverse complement strand
CCCCAAATGGCAATAAAATTGGTTCAGTTGTTCAAAAAGAAAAAGGAGCGCATGAATTGAATGATATGTTTGCCATTAAATTGTCTAATGGAAATTCTCCTATTTATAAAAACTTTAATAAAGGATTGTCTGAAGTAGGATATGAAGTTTTTGTAATGTCTTTTTTTAAAGCTAAAAACGGCTTTGTAAAAATTTTCGATAAAAAGTCTACTTATTGGTTAAAGGTTTCGGAAATTGAAAAAATGGGTTTCAAAATTACTAACTGGCAAGATTTTTTAGTAGCGCAATCTGATAAGCTTTTGGGCTATTATGCCAATAAACCCGGACTAAACTTACGTTCTGAACCTTTAAAAGGCAGTAAAGTTATAAAAACATTACGCGGTGACTTGTTTGAAATTCGACTCCAAAAAAAATCACAAGGCAATTGGAATAAAGTAAAGGTATTAAAATATCAAGAACATCCCTGTAAAGGTAATTTGAGTAAAGAAGAAAATATAGAATATATTTTAGAAGGATGGATTAAAACTATTGACGATTCTGGCACACCCAATATTTGGTATTATGCACGTGGTTGCTAATATTGGTTTGTAGCCAATAAAGTTAAAGTACACGCCACTTCAAAAGCAATATTATTTTGTTTGAGTAAATCCATCAATTCAGCATTTTCTGTCCCCGGATTAAAAATCACCCGCCTAGGCTTTAAGGCTATTATATAATTGTAATAGTCTTTTTGACGTTTAGGATTTAAATACAGTGTAATTGTGTCAATATTTTTGTAGAGCGGTTTATTTATTTCAATACCTATACCCGCTACTGTACCCAAACGCAATCCAACAGCTTTTACAGGGATATTATGGGCTATAAGTCTGTTTATGGCCATGTTAGAATAACGTTCTTTTTTAAGGGAAGCTCCTAGTACCAAAGTTGTTTTTTTCATAAGTGTTAAAGTCTGTTAAAGTATTGTTAAGTACTGTTACAATGTAGCCTATATAGACGTCCTAGTAGGACAAAACAATTATTAAAACTACAAAAAATTTACCAATGAAAAAATTATTTACCCTTATATGCTTATGTCTTATTTTTGCTACTTCACAGGCACAAATGGCTTTTAATAAGCTTCCTAAAAGTGGTGTCTTAACAGGTGTTGTAATAGATAATATTACAAAAGAGCCAGTACCATATGCAACAATAGTTGTAAAAGATATGGCACAAAAAATTTTAACGGGCGGTATAACTGATGAATCAGGAAAATTTAAAATCTCTAAATTGCCACAATCTGAATTATTTTTAGAAGTACAATTTATGGGTTATAAAACCTATAAAAAGAAACTTAATATAACACCCAAAACTAACAAGCAAAATTTAGGAGTTATCTTTTTATTAGAAGATGCTGCTAACTTAGATGAAGTTGAAATTGTTGGAGAAACCTCTACAGTTATTCAAAAAATTGACCGAAAAGTTATTAATGTAGGCAAAGACCTAATTGCGGTTGGGGCTACAGCTTCGGCTATAATGAATAATATTCCTTCGGTTAGCGTTGACCAAGATGGCAACATTAGTTTACGAGGCAATACAAATGTAAAAGTATTGGTTGATGGTAAGCCCACAAACATAAGTCCGGCACAGTTGTTACAACAAATTCCCTCAGCGTCTATTAAAAGTATTGAGCTTATTACCAATCCTTCTGCCAAATACAATCCCGAAGGCATGTCTGGTATTATAAACATTGTACTACACAAAAATTCAAATCTTGGCTTTAATGGTTCTTTAAACACCAGTTATTCTCAGGGTAAAAACGGACGTCTTAACACATCATTAAATATGAATTATCGCGCGGGTAAATTCAATTTTTTTGGCAATTATGGTTTGCGTTCAGGACCCAATAATAATCATGGTCTTTTAACAAGATCTGACAACAACTCTGAGCAAGGTTTTAATTTTGACAGCAACAACAAATCGCATCTTATTAAACTGGGTTTCGATTTTTATATAAACGATAAAAACACGGTGTCATTTTACACCAATCAGAATATTTTTAACAGCCCCAATACTTTTATGGCTGAAGTTACTTTTTTGAATAACGATTTCGACAATTTTCTTCAGAAAAACCGTATTAATACAAACAATTATACACAGACATATAATTTTGATTACAAAATAGATTTTAAAAAAGAAGGTCATAATTTAGAATTCGAAATGAATTATGCAACTACAAATTCCGATGAAAATTCGCGATTTAATGAATTGGTAAATCCAACAAACCCTATTTTAAATTACGATGATTTTGTAGGAGACAATCGCAACAATACAACCCTAAATTTAGATTATGTCAACCCCATTTCTAAAAAGGCAAAATTAGAATTGGGCTTAGAATCTAGAATTAGAAGAACTGAAAATATAAAAGAAACTACTCAATTTCAGTACAACACAGCTTTTAATTTAGTACCCGTTCCCAATACTTTATACCAATATGACCGTGATATAAATTCGCTTTATGCTACTTACAGCCATAAGTATAAAAAAATGTCGTTACAAATTGGAGGACGTTTAGAAAATTACGATGTAAAAGCCACCTTAGACGGCGCTAAAATATATTCAGACAATTATGTAACACTCTACCCATCGGCATTTTTAACCTATAATCCCTCTCAAAAAAACCAGTACCAATTTAGCTACAGCCGTCGTGTTGACCGTCCTGGTTTAAATCAGGTAAACCCTATAAGAGAATGGAGTTCACCCCAAATAACCTCTGTAGGTAACCCTGAATTACGCCCGCAATTTACCAACTCTTTTGAGGTTAATTACACACGTACTTTAAAAAAAGGCTCGGTAACATTCGGTACTTTTTACAGACGCATACACGACAATATTAACAGAACTTTATTAGAAGACCCACTCGATGTAAACAAGGTCATTTTAACTTATGCCAATTCTAAAAATACCGATGCTTACGGACTTGAAATCTCAAACAACTACCGTTTTACAAAATGGTGGAGTGTAAATAGCAGTTTCGATTTATATTCTCAAAAAGAAAATGGCATTATTAGTGGCGTGTTTCTTAGTGTCACCAACACAACCTGGAATTTTAGAGCTAATAACAACTTTAAAGCCACTAAAAATTTACGATTCCAATTGTTTGGTATGTACCGCGGTGCTAACAAAAATTTACAATTTGATATAGACCCTATGTGGAAAATAGATTTTGGTTTACGTCTTAATGTCCTAAAAGGAAAAGGTACTTTAAGCGCTAGATTAAATGACGTATTTAACACAATGAACTTTGGTTTCAATTCTACAAAACCCTATCCACAATCTGGTAATTTTTATTGGGAAAGTCAAACAGGCTACTTAGGATTTATGTACAGATTTGGTGGTGGTAAAAACAAATCACGTCAAAGAAAAAATAGACGTGGTAGCGATAAACAAAGCGGTGGTTTTATATAAACACCCATTTGTTTGGTTTTGGTTTGCCCTTTAGCATTTTGCTAAGGGGCTTTTTTATTTAAAAACAAGTTGTTACAATAAGTAAGCTAAATATTTAACGCTTTAAATTTGTAGCAACCTGTTTTTTTTATGATATTAGCCAGCTACAATTTAAAACTTACACTTAAATATTATGAAAAAAAGACTCTTATCACTATTTTTTCTAATTTCTCCATTCTTAATTTTTGCACAAGAACAAAGTACTTCAGAAAAAATAGACACAATTTTTAAAGCCTATACACAATGGTTTGTCGATGCTGTTTTTTATGCTATTCCTTTTTCAGATACAGTTCAAATACCTTGGGTACTTATTGTATTAGTAGGTGGCGCAACATATTTTACATTTACTTTTAATTTTGCACAAATCAGGTTATTTAAAACCTCTATTAAAGTTGTTAGAGGTGATTATGACGATATTGATGAGCATGGCGCTGTAGATGTACATCCCTCTGATGATGATTTAACTGTTGTTGATGGCGATTTGCCCGAAACCATAAAAGTAGAAGGTCATCACGGTGAAGTATCGCATTTTCAAGCCTTAACAGCGGCCTTATCTGCTACTGTAGGTTTGGGAAATATTGCTGGTGTTGCTGTAGCCATTGCTATTGGTGGTCCTGGGGCAACCTTTTGGATGATTTTAGCGGGGCTTTTAGGTATGGCTTCTAAATTTGCTGAATGTACGCTTGGTGTTAAATACCGCGATGTAGGGCCAGATGGAACCGTTTATGGTGGTCCGATGTATTACCTATCAAAAGGTCTTAAAGAAAAAGGTCTAGGGAAATTAGGAAAAGTTTTAGCTGTCTTTTTTGCTGTTATGGTAATTGGCGGATCGTTTGGTGGTGGCAATATGTTTCAGGCCAATCAAGCAGCAGCCCAATTTGTCCAATTATTTGGATTAACAAATGCTAATGCTGGATTATATTTTGGAATAGTTATGGCTATTATTGTTGCCGTTGTTATTATAGGTGGTATAAAACGCATAGCTTCTGTTACAGAAAAAATCGTACCCTTTATGGCTGTTATTTATGTAGGAGCTGCTCTTGTTATTTTAGCCTTAGAATTTAAATTAATTCCACAAGCTTTCAAATTAATATTCGACGGTGCCTTTTCGGCTATAGGTATTACTGGAGGCTTTATTGGTGTGCTTATTCAAGGGTTTAAACGAGGAACTTTTTCTAACGAAGCTGGTGTAGGCTCTGCTGCTATTGCCCACTCTGCGGTTAAAACAAAATATCCTGCTAGCGAAGGTATAGTCGCTCTTTTAGAACCTTTTATTGATACCGTTGTTATTTGTACAATGACTGCTCTTGTATTGGTTATTACCAATATAAAGGGAGGCTATTTTGAATACGGTACAGAAATAAGTAAAGGTGTTGAGCTAACAGCTACCGCTTTTGATTATGTTATCCCACATTTTTCTATAGTGCTTACCATTGCCGTTATTCTTTTCGCCTTCTCAACTATGATCTCTTGGTCATACTACGGTATGCAAGGATGGAAATTCTTATTTGGTAAAGGCAAAGTAACCGACTTGGTTTACAAACTTTTATTCTTGTTTTTTGTTATTATTGGTGCTTCAATCAAGTTAGGTTCTGTTTTAAATTTTTCAGATTCTATGATATTTGCTATGGTAGTGCCCAATATGATAGGTCTCGTTTTACTATCTCCAAAAATTAAAGAAGAATTAGCTAGATATTTAAAGGCTATTAAGGTTAAAAAATAATTCGTAATTTTAGGAGGCCAAATTTAAGACTTTCTAAAAATGAAAAATATTAAATCCCATTTCTGGTATAATAATCGCCAACGAAATGGGATTTTATTTTTGGTGGTACTCATCATAGCTGTACAAATTGCTTATTTTACTATAGATTTTTCGTCGGGTAAACCGCTTAGGCTAACAAATAAAGAAATAGACAG
>CAZGZH010000119.1:0-5425 GCA_964529645.1 uncultured Flavobacteriaceae bacterium | reverse complement strand
TGTACCATCCTATAAAGAATTCGGTTATATAAGCTACCGTTACAATGCCTCCTGTTAGTAAAATTACCTTATTCATATTTTCTATATGAATATTTGTAATATAGGCCTCAAGATTCGATACTTTTCGCATAATAATAAGCAAGGTCTGCACCATGGCAAAACCAGAGAAAATAGCTCCTGCTACAAAGTAAGGTGGAAAAATAGTACTGTGCCAACCTGGAATAACCGAGGTAGCAAAGTCCATTGATACAATTGTATGTACAGACAATACAAGAGGTGTAGCCAAACCAGCTAACACTAAAGAAACCTCTTCAAAACGTTGCCAATCTTTTAAGCGACCAGACCATCCAAAACTTAACAAACTGTATATTTTCTTTTGGAAAGGTTTAACAGCACGATCCCTTAACATAGCAAAATCTGGTAACAAACCTGTATACCAAAACACTAACGAAACAGAGAGGTATGTTGAAATAGCAAATACATCCCATAATAATGGCGAGTTAAAATTAAGCCATAAACTTCCTAAAGCATTTGGTAGTGGCAAAACATAAAAGGCATTCCAAACACGCCCCATATGAATTATAGGGAAAAGGCCTGCTTGAAAAACAGCAAAAATAGTCATAGCTTCGGCAGAACGGTTGATTCCCATACGCCATTTTTGACGGAATAATAATAGTACGGCTGAAATTAAAGTCCCTGCATGACCAATACCTACCCACCATACAAAGTTGGTGATATCCCAAGCCCAGTTAATTTTATTATTTAATCCCCAAACGCCAATACCTGTACCAATGGTATAAATAATGGCGCCAATACCCCATAAAAAGGCAATTAAGGCAATAGAAAAGGCAATCCACCACAGTTTATTAGCGCGTCCTTCTACAGGAGCGGCTACATCACAACTAATATCGTGATAGCTTTTATCGCCGCTAATTAATGGTTCTCTTATAGGTGCTTCGTAATGAGACATAATATATTGTATATCTTTAATTTATTAATTTTCTGTGTTTCTAACTTTTAAATGATACATAACATTTGGTTTTGTACCTATTTCTGCTAACAAATGGAAGGCGCGATCGTCTTTTGTCAATTTCGCAACATCACTTTTCTTATCGTTTACATCGCCAAATACCATAGCTTCTGTTGGGCAGGCACTTGAACAAGCTGTTTGGAATTCTGCATCTTTAACAGGACGTCCTTCTTTTTTAGCTGTTAATATACTCAATTGTGTTTTTTGAATACACATTGAACATTTTTCCATAACCCCTCTTGAACGGACAACAACATCAGGATTTAAAACCATTTTGCTTAAATCGTTGTTCATATTAAAGTCGAACTCGCTATTATTAGCATATTTAAACCAATTAAAGCGTCGTACACGATACGGACAGTTATTAGCACAGTAACGCGTACCAATACAACGGTTATAAGCCATATGATTTTGACCTTGGCGACCATGCGATGTGGCCGCTACTGGACAAACGGTTTCGCAAGGGGCATGATTACAATGCTGACACATGACAGGTTGAAAAGCCACTTGTGGATTTTCTTGAGGAATAACCATGTCATTAAACATTTCTCCCGATCCAAAAATACCTTCTTCTTTGGCTTTCTCATTGGTCATATCAGAAGTATAATATCTATCTATGCGCAACCAGTGCATATCGCGACTTACACGGATTTCGTGTTTACCTACAACAGGCACATTATTTTCGGCATGACAGGCCACAACACAAGCAGCACATCCTGTACATGTAGCCAAATCTATTGAAAGATTAAAATGGGGTCCAATATCATCGCCAAATTTCTCCCATAAATCTACCTTTTCTGCAGAAGCTTCTTGGTGGTTTAAAGAGAATTTAGGTGTTTCGTTCCAAGATTCTTTGGGTTTTTTAATAAAATCGTCTAAAGTGGTTTCTTTAATAATTTCGTCACGACCCATTATGGTGTGTTGCAACTGTACACAAGCAAATTCGTGTTCGCCTGCTGTTTTTTCTATACTAACAGCTTGAACATTATTAAAATTTTGCATCAATGAATAGGCGTTTAAACCTATCATCATATCTTCTTGCATACCTGCCGTTCTACCATAACCAACAGCTAATCCTACAGAACCTTTGGCCTGACCTGGTTGGATATAAACAGGCACCTTATTTAAGGTAGTATTGCCTACTTTTAAATTAACCCTATCTCCGTTTAAAGCGCCATCACTTACATTCCAATTTTTTATATTTAAGGCTTTGGCGTCTGCCATAGACATGGTTAAATAATTATCCCAAGAGGTTCTTGTAATGGGGTCTGGTAATTCTTGCAACCAAGGATTGGCGGCTTGTTTACCATCGCCTAAACCTGTTTTTGAATATAAAGTAAGTTCGAATTTAGCAATTTTTGTTTTGCTTAACGCCGATGCTATGCTAGGTAAATCTAACTTATTTTCTTTTAATTTTAAAGCTGATGATGATGCGTAAACACCGTCGTGTAAAGCTTTATTCCATCCCGAACCTTTTAAAATGGTGTCTTGCCAGTTTGAACGTAAAAACTGATAGTAGTTTTGAGAATTGCCCATCCACATCAATAAACTATCTTCAAATTGACGTGTGTCAAATAAAGGTTTAATGGTGGGTTGCATAAGGCTGTAATGACCTTCTTGTAAGCGTGCATCTCCCCAAGATTCTAAATAATGAGGTGTAGCTGCTACAAATTGTGTTTGTAAAGCCGTTTCGTCATCGTTAGCACTAAAAGTTACCGATAGTTTTACTTTTTTTAAGCCTTCATTAAAAGCTTTGGCATCTGCTAAAGAATAAGATGGGTTGGTATTGTAAACCAGTAAAGCACCAACTTTACCAGCATTCATATCTTTTATCAACGAAGCCACTTGAGCGTCATTTCCTGCTCTTACATAACGCGGAGATGAAATATCAAAAACCTCAGATTGTAAAGCTGTATTAAGTTTATTGGTTAAAATTTGAGCTGCTTCGCTTTGAATTCCTGTAACAACTACAGCATTTTTACCAGCTTTTCTCAATTGTTTTGCAACTTTTAAAATAGTTTTATCTGCCGCTGTTTTTTGTGATGGAAAGCTCGTTCCAATAACAGCATTATATAAATTTAAAAGTGCAAAAACTTGTTCAGATGGTTTTAACTGGATGCGTGTATCTGCATTGGCGCCAGTAACAGACATATTTGATTCTATCTGAATATGTTTCGACATTTTACCGTGTTTGGGCACACGTGTTTTAGCATAAGCCGCACTGTATTGACCGCCTTGCCAATCGCCTAAAAAGTCAGCACCAATAGAAACAATAAGGTCGGCTTTTTCAAAATTATAATTTGGTAAAGCGCGTGTTCCATACATGGTTTCAAACGCCTCTAAGGCGCCATTTTCTGATAAAGTATCGTAAACTACGTGAGAAACATTTACAAAAGATTTGGCAAAACTCTCAATAACTTTATTAGAAGTAGGACTTGCCGTTGTGCCTGTTAAAACAACTATTTTTTCTTTATTTTCTTTTAAACTATTTAAAGTAGCTACAACTTTAGAATCTAAAGCCTTCCAACTAGTTGGCTTTTTAGCAGCTAGAGGCCCTCTTAAGCGGTTATTATCATATAAAGATAAAACCGAAGCTTGTACTCTTGCTGATGTGGCACCCCATTTACCAGCCATTTTATTTGGCTCTATTTTTATAGGACGTCCTTCACGGACTTTAACCAAAATATTTGCAAAATCAGCACCATCTGCCATGGTTGTAGCATAAAAATTAGCAACACCCGGAATGATATTTTCTGGTTTTACAACATATGGAATAGATTTAATTACAGGGCCTTCGCAAGCGGCTAATGAAGCTGCTGCTGTAGAGAATCCTACGTATTTTAGAAAATCACGTCGTGTAGTAGACGAATTAGACAAACTTTCTTTATTGCCTAAAAACGCGTCTGTAGGCAATTCTTCTTGAAATTCTTTATGTAAATTTTCAACAACTGGACTATCGGCTTTAAGCTCTTCTATGCTCCTCCAATATTTTTTATTTGATGCCATTGTATAATTTAGTGTTTTCTTAATTTATTAATAGTGACATTTACCACATTCTTGACCACCCATTTCTGCGACAGTAGCTTTTTTAACATGATATTTTTTTAATTGTTCTTCAATGTTTTTATAATAGCCATTACCCTTCATTTTAACATCGGTTGTTTTATGACAATTTATACACCATCCCATTGTTAACTTAGAATACTGTTTAACTTCTTCCATAGTCTCAACGGGCCCATGACAAGTTTGGCATTTTAGTCCTGCCACTGTTACGTGTTGCGAGTGGTTGTAATAAGCAAAATCGGGTAAATTATGAACACGTACCCATTTAATTGGTTTTTGTGTGTAGTTCTCTTTATATTTTAAATTATCTTTATCCCAACCAATAGCGTCATAAATTTTTTGAATTTCGCCGTCGTAAAAAGCTTTATCCTTATCAGTTGTAACAGGACCGTTATATTCAGAAATGTTTTTATGACAGTTCATACAAACATTTAAAGTTGGAATACCAGAAGTTTTACTGTGTTTAGCAGATGAATGACAATATTGACAGTCTATTTTATTATCGCCTGCATGAATTTTATGTGAAAATTGAATAGGCTGGATAGGCTGATAGTCTGTATCTACACCCACTTTAAAAAGAGCGCCAAAACCCACATAGGCAACACCAAATAATAAGAAGATGGTAGCAACTATTTTTAAAAACCCATTATTACTCTTAGCATAAATCCAAACAATTAAAGCTAAAATAGCCAATCCGAGTAAAAAACTCATCCAAGCAGTTGAAGATTTTGGTTTGGCCAAATTATCGTCTTTAGCTGTTGTATTAACAGCTGCTTTTTTAGTATCGCCTGCCGAAGTATAGGCTATAATATTATCAATATCTTCATCAGAAAATTGGGGAAATGGCATCATAGGCATACCATTAAACTCTTTAAACAATGCCACGGCATCAGCATCGCCACTAGCGCGAAGGGCATTATTATCTTTTATCCACGCATACAGCCATTCTTTAGAACGTCTTTCGGCTACATTTGACAAGGCGGGGCCAATAAGTTTTTTGTCTAATTTATGACAGGCGGCACAATTGGCTTGAAATAATTTTTTACCAGCCGCTACTTTAGGGTCTTGTTTATTAGAAGCATCGGCTATTTTTTCTTCTGCCTTTGGTTTGCCATTAGTATAAACTAAAATATCATCAATATCTTGGTTAGATAATTGCGGAAAGGGCATCATTGGCATACCGTTATACTCTTTAAATAGCGCTACCGCATCTGCGTCACCACTGGCACGTAATGCGTTGTTGTCTTTTATCCAACTCTTCAACCATTTATTAGATCTTTTGTCTGCAATGTTGCCAAGTGCCGGCCCTATAAGTTTCTTATCTAACCTATG
>CAZGZH010000118.1:0-5440 GCA_964529645.1 uncultured Flavobacteriaceae bacterium | reverse complement strand
ATTCAAAATTATTATTTTGAGGCATTACAATTTTAGGAAGCTTAGCAATTTTATCAGATAAAGAAAAATTGAGTGTTTTAAGATTGTTTTTATAATCTGTTAAAAAAGGATTTTTTAAAGTGTCTTTTTTTGTTTTTGGCTTTGTTTGTGCCATAATAATAGGAGTACCTATTAAAAATAGTAGACAAAAAAGAAACCCTAAAACGACGTTTTTATTCATTTAAATATTTGTCACAAAACTAAAGTAATTTCTTGTTAAAAGATTACTAATTATTTTTCAATATAAACAAAACTTATACAACAATAGAAAATCTGTATTAATTTGCGTGTATAGTCGTAAATTGGATGTTATATTTGCACTATAACTTAAAAATAAAATTAAAATGTGTGTATTAGTAGGTAAAAAAGCGCCTCAATTTAACGCGCAAGCTGTAGTAAACGGCGGCGAATTTGTAGAAAATTTTTCTTTAGACCAGTATTTGGGTAATAAGTATGTTGTACTTTTCTTTTATCCAAAGGATTTCACATTTGTATGTCCCACAGAATTACATGCATTTCAAGAAAATTTAGCAGAATTTGAAAAACGTAATGTAGCTGTTGTAGCCGCTTCTACAGACACAGAACAATCGCATTGGGGTTGGTTACAAGTACCAAAAGCAGAAGGCGGTATTAAAGGCGTAACATATCCAATTGTAGCCGATACTAATAAAACAATTTCTGCAAACTACGATGTTTTAGCAGGTGATTTCGATTGGAATGAAAACGGTGAAATGACTGCTACAGGCGAATTGATTGCTTATCGCGGATTGTTTCTAATAGACAAAGAAGGCATAGTCCGTCACCAATTGGTAAACGATTTACCACTTGGTAGAAATGTTGATGAAGCTTTGAGAATGGTTGACGCTTTACAATTTAACGAAGAACACGGTGAAGCTTGCCCAGCTAACTGGAACAGTTCAAAAGATGGTTTAGAAGCGACGCATGATGGTGTGGCTAATTACCTCGCTAAGAACTAAAAAACACATCTTACTACTAACTATAAAAACTCTTTGGCTTTGGCTAAAGAGTTTTTATTTTTTACTACTTTTGGGAAACAATAAAAGACTATTAATAATTAATAAAAACATTCATTATGGCAGCGATAACATTAAAAGGCAATGCAATAAATACTTTAGGAACAATACCCCAAGTTGGTACAAAAGCACCCGATTTTTCTTTAACAGCAGGTAACTTGTCTCAAGTAAGCTTGGCCGATTATAAAGGTTCAAAACTCATATTAAACATTTTCCCCAGCTTAGATACAGGCACTTGTGCTGCTTCAGTACGTCAGTTTAATAAAGCGGCTGCCGATTTAGACAATACAAAAGTATTGTGTATATCAAGAGATTTACCCTTTGCACAAGGACGCTTTTGTGGTGCAGAAGGTTTAGAAAACGTCGTTACTTTATCAGATTTTGCAACAGGACAATTTGGTAAAGATTACAATTTAGAAATTACAAATGGTCCTTTAGCACATTTACATTCAAGAGTGGTTATTGTTCTTGATGAGAATGGGATAGTTAAATACAATCAACAAGTGCCAGAAATAGTTGATGAGCCCAATTACGAGGCTGCTTTAAAAGCTATTTAATTTATGAAACCTGAAGACGGTTTTATATTTGGGAGGCTTAAAAGTACTATTTACGCCAGTAAAGGTCTGTGGATTTTAATTACTACCGAACATAGCTTTATGTTTCATGGCAGTATTTCGATGCTTCTTTTGGTTTTAGGTTATTTTAACGATTTAACTTTAACACAATGGAGCCTTCAAATTCTAGCTATTGGTTTGATTATGGTTGCAGAGGCTTTAAATACGGCCATAGAAAAATTAGCCGATCTTGTAGAACCCAATCATCATAAAACAATCGAAATTATTAAGGATGTAGGTGCTGGCGCTGTTTTGGTAGCTTTATTTGTAGAAGTGGCTATAGTAGCTCTAATTTATGTACCTAAGTTTATGTAATTTTAAAGCTTTCTTAAGTAGATATACTATTTTATAGTATTTTTGAAAGGAAATAACCTAAATAATGGCAAAACAAAAAAAGACAACATTTAAGCAAAACAAAAAAAAGTCTGTTAAGCTTTCTAAATTGTTTAGCAATAGGCAATGGCGCGTTATTTTGGGCTCTTTTTTATTGCTGATATCTGTATTTTTAATCATTGCATTTATCTCGTACTTTTCTAATTGGCGCGCAGACCAAAGTAGTCTATACAGTTTAGCAGATAAGAATAGTGTTGCCCACAATCTTTTAGGAAAGCTGGGAGCTTTAGTGGCTCATTTTTTTATTTATAGTGGTTTTGGTGTTTCAAGTTTTTATATACCCGTTTTATTGTTTTTAACGGGAACAAGTTTAATGGTCAATATTCCATTAAAACGCAGTACTAACATTTGGTTCTGGGGCTTGCTAGGCATGGTGTGGTACGCTTTGTTTTTCGGTTTTATATTACCTGAGAAACCATTGTTGGGAGGCATTGTTGGCTATGAAATAAATGATTTTTTACAAATATATATAGGAAATATTGGCATTGGCTTGGGTTTGGTATTTTGTTTTATTTTTTATAGTGCTATCCGTTTTAAGCTTACCCCAGAAAGGATTGCGCGTTTTTTAAAATCTAAAAAGAAAGCCACAAAAGAAGTTTTACAATCAACTGTTTTAGAACAGCAAGAAGTTGCTAATACTGTTAATTTTTCAAATGACGATAACGATAAACCAGAAATAATCACAGAAGAAAAACCAGTAATTGACAACTCAAATATTGTAGATTTTGAACCCGTAGCATCAGTTAAAGAAAAAGCATCTGCAAAAGAATTAGATGTGAAAATAGAAATAGAAAAACCCAAAGAAGAAGATACTTTAGTTGAAAATTTATCAGACAAATTACTAAAAGATTTTGGTGAATTCGACCCAACTTTAGAATTGGCTAAATATAAATTTCCAAGCCTTGACTTATTGCGTGAATACAAAAATGAAAATATAACCGTCAACCAAGAAGAATTAGAGCTCAATAAAACTAAAATTGTAGAGACCCTTAGCAACTATAAAATAGGTATTGCCAGTATAAAAGCAACAATTGGACCAACGGTAACCCTTTACGAAATTGTACCAGATGCAGGCATACGCATTTCTAAAATTAAAAATCTAGAAGACGATATTGCCTTAAATCTGGCAGCCTTAGGCATAAGAATAATTGCGCCTATGCCAGGTAAAGGGACCATAGGTATTGAAGTACCAAATAAAAACCCGACAGTTGTGTCTATGAAATCTGTTTTGGCTTCTCAGAAATTTCAAAATGCCCAAATGGAACTGCCTATAGCACTTGGTAAAACCATTTCTAACGAAACTTTTGTGTACGATTTAGCCAAGATGCCTCACCTTTTAATGGCAGGAGCAACGGGACAAGGAAAATCGGTTGGACTCAATGCGGTATTGACGAGTTTGCTTTATAAAAAACACCCGGCCGAAGTAAAATTTGTACTAGTAGACCCTAAAAAAGTTGAATTGACTTTGTTTAATAAAATAGAACGTCATTATTTAGCTAAATTGCCTGATACTGAGGATGCTATTATTACCGATACAACTAAGGTTATCAATACATTAAATTCATTATGTATTGAAATGGATGCGCGTTACGATTTACTAAAGAGTGCTTTTGTACGCAATATAAAAGAGTACAATGTTAAGTTTAAAGCACGTAAATTAAATCCGGAAAACGGCCACCGTTTTTTACCATACATTATTTTGGTTATTGATGAGTTTGCCGATTTAATTATGACGGCAGGTAAAGAAATAGAAACACCTATTGCACGTTTGGCACAGTTAGCCCGAGCTATTGGTATTCATTTAATTGTAGCAACACAAAGACCATCGGTAAACGTAATTACGGGAATTATTAAAGCTAATTTCCCAGCTAGAATAGCCTTTAGGGTCACATCAAAAATAGACTCGCGAACCATTTTAGATGCCCAAGGCGCTGACCAATTGATAGGCAAAGGCGATATGCTTATTTCTGTAGGAAGTGATTTAACGCGTTTGCAGTGTGCTTTTGTAGATACGCCAGAAGTAGATAAAATAACAGATTTTATTGGTTCACAGCGTGCTTATCCAGAAGCCTATATGTTACCAGAGTATCTAGGCGAAGAGAGTGGCTCTAATCTAGATCTTGATATTGAAGATCGCGATGTTTTATTTGAAGATGCTGCCAAAGTTATTATTAAAGCACAACAAGGTTCGGCATCGTTGTTGCAAAGAAAACTTAAATTGGGCTACAATCGTGCGGGTAGATTGATAGATCAATTAGAAGCTGCTGGTATTGTTGGACCCTTTGAAGGCAGTAAAGCCCGTCAAGTTTTGGTACACGATGAAATGGCTTTAAGAGAATTATTGAATAATGAAAAAAATATTTAAGATGAAATTTAAAATAATATTGATAACAATTTTGAGTATTGTAAACCTAGGCTTTACTCAGCAAGCCAATAGGTCTAAGAAATTATTAGATGAGGTAAATCAGAAGGTAACAAGTTATAAAAATATGTATATCACTTTTAAGTACAGTTTAGATAATAGAGCCGAGAATATTCACCAAACTACTCGTGGCAATATTACAATAATGGGCGAGATGTACAATGTGAGTTATTTAGGTGCTACCAAAGTTTACGACGGCAAAAAAACATATACCATTCTGTCTGAAGACGAAGAGATTAATATTTCTACAGAAGATGGAGATGAAGAAGAAACCCTTATAAAACCTTCTAAATTCTTTAGTTTTTATAAAACAGGATTTACCTATTCTTGGGGTAAATTAATTAGTATGAAAGGTAAAAATATTCAGAATATTGAATTAACACCAACCGACCCAGATACCGATATAAATACAATTGTTTTGGGCATTAACATGAAGGCTAAAGAAATCTACAGAATGGTAGAAAATGGTAAGAATGGTACTATTACAACACTGACAATTAATAAGTTTAAGAAAAATTTACCTAAAATATCTAAAGCATTATTTAAAGTTGATCTAGCTAAATACAAAAAAGATGGCTACACTATAAACGAAGCACAATAAGCCTTTTGAAAACAGTTGATAAGTATATAGTTAAAAGTTTTTTAAGTCCCTTTATAACCACATTTTTAGTCATATTATTTGTATTGGTTATGCAAATGCTTTGGCTGCGTTTTGATGAAATTGCAGGAAAGGGTATAGAAATACTTATAATATTAAAATTTCTAGGCTATTTATCTTTAATGATGGTGCCACAAGCTTTTCCTATAGCTATTTTACTATCATCAATTATGTCAATGGGTAAATTGGCAGAGTCTTATGAATTGGCAGCTTTAAAATCAGCAGGTATTTCGCTTAAGCGAATTATGAGACCACTTGTTTTAGTTACGGTTATTTTTAG
>CAZGZH010000117.1:0-5441 GCA_964529645.1 uncultured Flavobacteriaceae bacterium | reverse complement strand
CTTTTAAATCTTGATTATAATCTACTTCTACATGCGTTAAATTAGGATTATTAGACAAGTCCAAAGCTTGAATTGTGGTTACTCTAATAACTAAGTATTTTAAATTGGTGTTTTTACTTAAATCTAGTGTTTTTAAATTACCTTGAACACTATTTAAATCAAGCCACTCTAAAGCAGGACAACGCCTTAAATCTAATTTAAAATCTAAAAAGGTTTCGCCGGCATTTAAACTCACTAAATTGGGTTGGTAACCTAGTGTTAGCGTTTGCAAAGAAAAACATTCTCTTACTTTAACATCTATTAAACTTACATTTTTACTTAAGTCTAATGAGACCAAACTCGTCATACCACCAGCCCATAATGTATCTATTTTAGTATTATTGCTCAAGTTTAAAACCGTAGGATCGTTAAAACTCGTATCTAAAAAAGTAATATTTGTAAAGGCTTCTAAACCTGTGAAATCGAGTATAGATTGCGAATTTAAATCTAATTTACCTGTAAAAGCATTAGCTTCAGGTACTTGAATTTCGCCATCAGAATTGGTGTCAATAGCCGGTACGTGAGCTAGCAAAGCATTTTTGAAATTTGTGTCGGGAATGTTTACGATTTGTGCCTGCAATTGTAGTGTAAAAACAGCTACAAGTAAAAATGTGATTTTTTTCATCTTGAGAGATTTTAAATTAATAATGCCACAAATCTATGAGCTTATTGATTTTTTGAACTTCTCATTTCAGACAATTAAGTGCTTAATTAGGACATGAAGTAGTTTTAAAAGAAAATTAATGTCAAAATTACAGTAACATTCATTTTGTTTTGACACTTTGTCTTTAAATATCAGTTATTTACAGACATATTGTCTGTTTTTTTATACTTACATAATTGGCATTTTATTTGCCCACTTATTTATAAAAATAAGACTATGAATTTTAATAATTATACTATAAAATCGCAAGAAGCTGTGCAACGTGCACAACAAATTGCACAAGAATACAGTCATCAACAAATAGAAAACGGACATATTTTACAAGGAATTCTAGAAGTTGATGAAAATGTAATGCCTTTTATTTTAAATAAACTAGGTGTTAATATTGACATATTTAAACAAACTTTAGAAAATATCTTAAAAAGCTACCCAAAAGTAACAGGTGCCGACTTAATACTTTCTAAAAATTGTAGCACCACGCTTTTAAACGCAAGTAATATTGCTAAAAAAATGAAAGATGAGTACGTGGCTATTGAGCATTTACTCTTAGCTATTTTAAAGAGTAAAGACGCTGTTTCTCAGTTTCTAAAAGACAGTGGTATCGCTTACGCGGATTTAGAAGCGGCTATAACCGAATTGCGCAAAGGCAGCAAAGTCACTTCACAAAGTGCCGAAGAAACGTATAACTCTTTAAATAAATACGCTAAAAACCTCAATCAGTTAGCCAACGACGGTAAATTAGACCCTGTTATTGGACGCGATGAAGAAATAAGACGTATCCTCCAAATTTTATCGAGACGTACCAAAAATAATCCCATCTTGGTGGGTGAACCCGGTACAGGTAAAACGGCCATTGCCGAAGGTTTAGCACATCGCATAGTAAAAGGTGATGTGCCCGAAAATCTCCAAGATAAAATTATCTATTCGCTTGATATGGGTGCCTTAATTGCCGGTGCCAAATACAAAGGTGAGTTTGAAGAACGCTTAAAAGCGGTAATAAAAGAAGTAATAGGTGCCGAAGGAGAAATAGTTTTATTTATTGACGAAATTCACACTTTAGTAGGCGCAGGTGGTGGCGAAGGTGCTATGGATGCGGCCAATATTTTAAAACCTGCTTTAGCACGTGGTGAATTGCGCGCTATTGGTGCCACAACACTTAACGAATATCAAAAATATTTCGAAAAAGACAAGGCTTTAGAACGCCGCTTCCAAAAAGTAATGGTAGATGAACCCGATACAGAAAGTGCTATTTCTATTTTAAGAGGTATTAAAGAAAAATACGAAACACATCATAAAGTACAGATAAAAGACAGTGCCATTATTGCGGCCGTCAATCTATCGCAACGTTATATTTCTGATAGATTTTTACCCGACAAAGCTATTGATTTAATGGATGAAGCGGCTTCTAAATTACGCATGGAAATCAATTCTAAACCAGAAGAATTAGATGTACTAGACCGCAAAATAATGCAATTAGAAATTGAAATAGAAGCTATTAAACGCGAAAATGACACTAAAAAGTTGAGTATTTTAAAGAAAGATTTAGCCAATTTAAAAGAAGATCGCGATAGTATTTATGCCAAGTGGAAAAGCGAAAAAGATGTGGTAGATAAAATACAAGCGGCTAAACAAAATATAGAAAATTACAAGCTTGAAGCCGATCGTGCTGAACGCGATGGCAACTACGGATTGGTAGCCGAAATTCGTTATGGCAAAATAGATAGAGAACAATTAAAACTTGAAGCATTACAAAAAGAGTTGGCTAAGAATCAAGATACAGCGCTTATAAAAGAAGTTGTTACCAGCGAAGATATAGCTGAAGTTGTAGCCAAATGGACAGGTATCCCCGTTCAAAAAATGTTGCAAAGCGATCAAGAGAAACTCTTACATCTGGAAGAAGAATTGCACAAACGTGTGGTTGGTCAAGAAGAAGCCATTACGGCGGTTTCTGACGCTGTACGCCGTTCAAGAGCGGGATTACAAGATGAAAAAAGACCAATTGGTAGTTTCTTATTCTTAGGCACAACAGGTGTGGGTAAAACAGAACTGGCAAAAGCTTTAGCTGAATACCTTTTTGACGACGAAAATGCGATGACACGTATTGATATGAGCGAATATCAAGAGCGCCATGCGGTAAGTCGTTTAGTAGGCGCGCCTCCTGGCTATGTAGGCTATGACGAGGGAGGGCAATTGACAGAAGCTGTTAGGCGTAAACCCTATTCTGTAATTCTGTTAGACGAGATAGAAAAAGCACATCCCGATACTTTTAACATCTTGTTACAAGTGCTAGATGAAGGTCTTTTAACCGATAACAAAGGGCGTCATGCCGATTTTAAAAATACTATTATTATAATGACATCTAATATGGGCGCTAATATCATTCAAGAAAGATTTGAAAATATCGATATGAAAAATCGTGAATCAATTACAGAAATGACAAAAATTGAAGTCATGGGCGTTTTAAAAGAACGCATCAGACCTGAGTTTTTAAACAGGATAGACGAAGTTATTATGTTTACACCGCTTAATATTGAGGAAGTCACAAAAATTGTAAAATTGCAATTGGAAAATCTTAAAAAGATGCTGAAAGATAAAAATATCAATTTTTCTGCTACAGAAGAAGCTATTACAGACTTGGCAAACAAAGGTTTTGATCCGCAATTTGGCGCCCGTCCTATAAAACGTGTCCTACAAAAGGAAGTGTTAAATGCTTTGTCTAAAGAACTTTTAGCAGGTAAAATAACTGCAGAAAGTGATATTTTGCTAGATGCATTCAACAACCAATTTGTATTTAGAAGTAAATAATCAAAATATTAAATCCGGTCTCAAAATTTTACGAGGCCGGATTTTTTATATATTTACTCAAATTATATTTTTATGAAACGTTTTTTAATTGTTTTATTGATTTTTGGATGTACCCTACCCAGCTTTGCTCAAAATGATAAATCTAATACAACAACTTATTTTTTGATTCGTCATGCCGAAAAAGACCGCAGTAATCCAACTGATAATAACCCTCATTTAAAAAACACAGGACGTAAACGCGCTTTAAGATGGTCGCAAGTCTTAAAAAACGTAAAGTTAGATGCGGTTTATAGTACCGATTTTAATCGCACAAAAGAAACAGCTAATCCTACAGCGGCAAGTCATCATTTAAAGCTCATATACTACAATCCTTCAAAAATTGATTACAAGGCTTTTATAAAGGAAACAAAAGGTAAAACCGTTCTTATAGTTGGCCACAGTAACACCACACCCAAGTTTGTAAATGCTTTAATTGGAAAAGATAAGTACAAGCAGATAGCTGATACTAATAATGGCAACTTATACATCGTCACAATTATTGGTGATAAAATATCAGATTTGCAACTTTATATAAATAAATAATTATTAGACCTAACAGGTTTTATAAACCAGTTAGGTCTAATATAAAAGTTTTTAAAAAGGCTTTGGCCTTAGCTATTTGAGGTGCCATTTCTATATCATTGTCAATAAGCTCAACCGATTCTCTAAACAATTTTACAAAATTTTCTAAAAAAGGGCTGGTTTTACCATCTCTAAAAGACAAAGCTTGTGAGGCATTAAATAATTCAATTGCCAAGATTGTTTCTAAATTTTCAACAATTTTATAGGCTTTCGTGGCGGCGTTTGCCCCCATACTCACATGGTCTTCTTGCCCATTTGAAGAGACTATAGAATCTATACTTGAAGGTGTAGCCAACTGTTTATTTTGACTTACAATGCTGGCTGCGGTATATTGCGGAATCATAAATCCAGAATTTAGCCCTGGGTTTTTTACCAAAAAGGCGGGTAAACCTCTCTGCCCTGAGACAAGTTGAAATGTTCTACGTTCAGATATATTACCCAATTCTGCCATTGCAATGCCTAAAAAGTCAAGGGCTAAAGCCAAAGGTTGGCCATGAAAATTACCCCCAGAAATAATTTCATTGGCTTCTACAAAAATATTTGGGTTGTCTGTAACACTATTTATTTCGGTTAAAAAAGTTTTATTAACATAATCTAAAGTATCCTTTGAAGCACCGTGAACCTGGGGCATACATCTAAAAGAATAGGGATCTTGCACATGCGCTTTGGGTTGTTTTATCAATGTGCTATCCTTTAAAAATTCTAAAATGCGTTCAGCCGTTTTTAATTGTCCTTTATGAGGGCGAATTAAATGAATTAGTGGATTAAATGGGGCACTTAAACCGTCATAAGCTTCTAAAGAAAGTGTGCCAATTAAATCGGCAAAATAAGAGAGTTTTTCAGATTTTAAAGTTAAATAAACACCATAAGCACTCATAAATTGCGTACCGTTTAACAGCGCTAACCCTTCTTTAGCCTTGAGTTTTATGGGCTGCCAATTAAACTTTTTAAGTATTTGTGCTCCTGTGTATTTTTCTCCTTTAAAAGTAACTTTCCCTTTTCCTAAAAGTGGTAAAGCCAAATGTGCTAAGGGGGCTAAATCGCCTGAAGCCCCTAACGAACCTTGTGTAAAAACTACTGGAAGAATACCCTCATTGTAAAAAGCGACCAAGCGCTCAACCGTTTCAAGTTGTGCTCCAGAATGACCATAACTCAACGACTGAATCTTTAAGAATAACATCAGTTTTACGATCTCTTTTGGGACGTAATCACCTGTGCCACAAGCATGACTCAAAACAAGGTTCTCTTGTAATTTAGACAAATCTTTATCAGATATTTTGACGTTACACAAAGAACCAAATCCTGTGTTGAT
>CAZGZH010000116.1:0-5471 GCA_964529645.1 uncultured Flavobacteriaceae bacterium | reverse complement strand
AAATAATTGAAATGGCTAATATTATTTTACCGGCACCAAAAACAAAAGATTTGGTTTTTTCTATAACAGCATAAACCACATTTTTTACCGATGGCAATTTATAATTTGGCATTTCAATTATAAAAAAACTGCGACTTTTTATCTTTAACACCTTATCTAGTATGAACGCCGATAAAATAGCCATTAAAAAACCTATAAGATAAAGTAACATTAGAACTGTAGCTTGTAAACTCAGCACACCAAAGACTCTTGTGTTAGGTATTATAAGTGAAATTATAATGGCATAAACGGGTAATCTGGCCGAACAGGTCATAAAAGGTGTGACCAATATGGTTATCAATCGTTCTTTCCAATTACTGATATTTCTGGCAGCCATTATTGCTGGAATAGCACAAGCTGTACCCGACATTAAAGGCACAACACTTTTGCCATTTAAACCAAACCTGCGCATGATTCTATCCATCAGAAAAACCACACGACTCATATAGCCCGTTTCTTCTAAGGTGGCAATAAACATAAAAAGAATGGCAATTTGTGGCACAAAAATAACAATGCCGCCAATCCCCGGAATGATACCATCTGCAATTAAATTAGCAATAACACCTGGGGGTAAATTAGCTTTTGCCATATTACTGAAATGCACAAATAAGGTATCAATATATCCCATTGGTATGGTGGCCCAATCAAAAATAGATTCGAATATTAGAAAAAGCATTACAAAAAAGAAAAGGTAACCAAAAACACGATTCATAAGAACTTTATCGAGTTTAGCACGTAAATCTGTTCCTTTTAACCTATCGACTTTATAATCTTTTTTGAGGACAGTATTTATAAATTTATACCTTAAAATAGTCTCTTTATGCTGAATGTGTTTTACCTTATTATGACAATTTTGAAAATCTTTGGCAATTTCTTTTTGCGGGTGTTCTAAATTCTGAAGGTTTTTATATTGCGTAATTAAGAGCCAAGCCGTATAAAGAGGAAGTCCTTTAAAGGCCTCTTTAACAGATTTAAAAAAGTCTTTGTCTATTTCATCAGAAATACTCGCTATGGCTTTTGACGATATTTCTTTATATCTTAAAATGGCCTCTTTTAAAGTATCAATACCCGTTTTTCTACGCGCACTTATCAAAATAACGTCTGTATCTAAATCTTTTTTAAGGGCATCAACATCTATAGAAATCCCTTTTCGCTTCATTTGATCGGCCATATTTATGGCCAAAATAATAGGTATTTCTAAATCTTTTATCTGAGAAAATAAGAGTAAATTACGTTTGAGATTTTCAATATCTGCCACCATGACAACTAGGTCTGGATATTCTTTCTTTTGTGGGTTTAAAAGTGTTTCTAGAACAATATTTTCGTCTAATGTAGTGGGATTTATACTATAAGTACCAGGTAAATCTACAATAGATGCCAATGTATTGTTATTTAGTTTACAAACACCTACTTTTCTTTCTACAGTAATACCTGGATAATTACCAACCTTTTGTTTTAAACCTGTAAGCTGGTTAAATAACGAAGTTTTACCTGTGTTTGGATTTCCTACTAAAGCTATTTTAATTGATTTAGAAATACTCATTGCAAATAACTATAGCTTTGTGATAGATATTTTTGAAGCTACTTCTTTGCGAATAGCCAAATAACTGCCGTTAACCCGAATATAAAGAGGGTCTTTAAATGGGGCAATTTGTATTAATTTGACTTCTTTACCAGGTAGGCAACCCATTTCTAATAATTTTAACGGAATACTTTCAATGGCTATTTGTTCAATACGACCCCGTTCTCCTACATTTAAATTAGCTATTGTTGTTTTCAAAAATTCTTATTTAGATTAATTATAAATAAGGGCAAATATACTCATTTTAAAATGGCGCTAACTATGATAATTATCATTATTTGCGATATTCTTGTTTTAAAATGGCAATGTCTTTTACCAGTTTATCAACATCATCTTTTTTGGTACCGTCATAAAAACCGCGAATTTGTTGTTTTTTATCGATTAAAATAAGCTGCTCTGTATGGATAAAATCTTGAGGGCCACCATCTCCCTCATCTAAAACCGCAAAATAAGACTGGCGAGCTAGTTTATAAATATCTTTTTTAGAACCCGTAAGCAAATGCCATTTTTTATCGATAACGCCATTCTTTATAGCGTATTTTTTTAACACCGATACGCTGTCAATATCAGGTGTAACCGAAAACGACAAAAACATAATAGTATCGTCATTTTTATAAACTTCTTGTACTTGCGCTAAATAATTCGTCATAATAGGGCAAATAGATTCGCATCGCGTAAAGAAAAAATCGGCTACGTAAATTTTATTATTATATGTTTCATTTG
The DNA here is from genome assembly GCA_964529645.1 of uncultured Flavobacteriaceae bacterium. Taxonomy (GTDB): domain Bacteria; phylum Bacteroidota; class Bacteroidia; order Flavobacteriales; family Flavobacteriaceae; genus CG1-02-35-72. Next base: position 3,127 of record CAZGZH010000116.1, on the reverse strand, counting down.
AAATTATATTGCCATTTTGATCGGTCATTTTAAACGGCGCTATTTTATGATTCTTCCTCACTAATCTCACAGATTTATCTACCAGTTTAGGATTGATATCAACAGGATTTAAAATGGGTAATTTTTCTACAGGTGTTTGTATTTTATAAAAAGTATAAATTGCCCCAATAGAAAACACAATCATAAATAAAAGTGTTGGTAGAGATTTTTTAAAAAATTTAAGTAGCTCCATAATCGTTTGCAAAACTATACTTTTTAGAAAAATAAAGCCTTTTTATAAAACTTTATTTAACAATTTATTGGATTTTTAATATCCTAAAATTTATTTATAAAAATGTACATTTGCACTCACAAAAGTTTTAGCTAAGAATTACATGGAAATATTTATAAAAGTAACACAGTTTATACTAAGCCTCTCATTACTGATAGTTTTACATGAGTTTGGTCATTTTTTACCTGCCAAAATATTTAAAACACGTGTAGAGAAATTCTATCTATTTTTTGACGCTTGGGGACGTAAATTTTTTAGCTTTAAAAAAGGCGATACAGAATACGGTATTGGCTGGCTACCGCTTGGTGGTTATGTCAAGATTTCGGGCATGATTGACGAAAGTATGGATAAAGAGCAAATGAAAAAACCACCACAGCCTTGGGAGTTTAGATCTAAACCTGCTTGGCAACGCCTTATAATTATGCTTGGTGGCGTAACTGTTAACTTTATTTTGGCCATTGTTATCTATATAGGTATGGCTTATTTTTATGGCGACAAATATTTACCCAATCAAGATATAAAAGATGGTGTTATGGTAACCGATTCTATTGGTTACAAACTAGGTCTAGCTAATGGCGATAAAATATTAAAGGTTGATGACGAAACTATTAATAATTTTTCCGACATACAGATGAAGATTTTATTTGGTAAAACAATCACTTTAAAACGAGCAGATTCTACTTTTACAATAGCTATTCCTAATAATTTTATTTCACAAATTATTGACGCCAACCAAAAACAATTTATCGGTTTACGTATTCCTTTTGTAATAGGTTCTATCTCAAAAGAATCTCCAAATCTCAACCGAGGTCTTAAGCTTAAAGATGAGGTTATAGCGATAAATGATATACCTATTCATTATTTTGACGAAGTTTCTGCTGTCTTAAAAAAGTTTAAAGGAGAAGAGGCTGTTGTTAGTGTAAAAAGAGTGGGTGCTGTTAAAGATTTAAATTTAAAAATTACCGATGAAGGCAAATTAGGCGTATCGTTATATCAATTTACTTACGGCGATTTAGAAAAATTAAACCTCTATAATTTTGAAACAAAAAAATATTCTTTAGTACAATCTATCCCCGTAGGTTTACATAAGTCAAAAGATAAAATGATGAGTTATGTAAAACAATTAAAAGCTATTTTTAATCCAGATACAGGGGCTTATAAAGGCGTTGGTGGCTTTATAGCTATTGGCAGTATTTTCCCATCAACTTGGGATTGGCAAGCTTTTTGGAGCATTACAGCTTTCTTATCATTAATCTTAGGATTTATGAATCTATTACCCATTCCTGCTTTAGATGGTGGCCATGTTATGTTTACATTATTCGAAATTATTACCCGTAGAAAACCGAGTGATAAATTTTTAGAATACGCACAAATAGCAGGCTTTGTAATATTAATAGCATTATTGTTATTTGCTAACGGTAACGATATTTACAAACTTTTTAAATAACAAATTAAAATTTTGTTTTAACGCTCATTTAGAAATATTTGTAAGATTTTAAATAAAATACCGACTGCCTTCTTAATAAATTATTATTCAAAAATTTATTTTATGAAGCTGCTAACTACATTAATATTTACACTCTTATTTTTTTTTAATACTAGTGCGCAAAACTTACCTAATTTAACGCTTAAAACAATTGAAAATGAAAATTTTCAAATAAAATTATTTGAAAAAGAGCCTCTTGTTTTACTGAGTTTTTGGGCAACTTGGTGTTCAAATTGTATTTATGAATTAGATGAAATAAGCGATCTTTACAGTGATTGGAAAGCAGAGACAAATGTCAAAATTGTAGCTATTTCTGTAGATGATTATAGAACAATTTCAAGAGTAAGACCTTTCTTAAAAAGCCACCAATGGCCTTATAAAATTCTATTAGACACAAATCAAAAGTTAAAAAGGTTATTAAACATTTCAAATATTCCCGAAGTTATTATTCTAAAAAAAGGGAAAATAGTTTATCGCCATTCTGGATACACGCCAGGTAATGAAGATGTTATTTATGAAGAATTAAAAAAGAATGCTGATAATAAAAAAGCAAAATAAATCATGAAATTTTTTATAACTAGTTTATTATTATTGGGTACTGCTGTTATTTTTTCTCAAGAAAAGGCTTATTTTAATGTTGGTTTTGAAACCAGTTCTCAATGGTATGTAAATGATAGCCGAATGGGAAATTTTACAGAAGGAAATCCTTTTAGATCTAATAATTATTTAAACATAAATTACGAATTTAAAAATCTTAGTGCTCAGTTACAAATTGAAAGCTACGCCCCTGAAGCTTTACTCAATTTTTCTCCAGATTTTAATAGTTCATTTAACGCAGCCACGTATTCATTAAGTTATAAACTAAAAAATATGAATGTTACTATTGGCTATTTTTATGAGCAATTTGCAAGTGGCCTTATTTTTAGAGCCTATGAAGACAGGCAATTAGGTATTAACAATGCTATTTTTGGGGGTCTTTTGCATTACCGTCCAACCCGTTTTTTGACCATAAAAGGATTTTATGGCAAACAACGAAAAGGCTTTGACTTATCTAGAGGAAATCTATATGGTATAAATTCAGTTCTTTCTATTTCGGATATCCTTAAGTTTAAAGACACAAATCTCAGCTATGAATTTAGCTATATAGCACGTTATCAAAATAGTTTAAAAACAAATCCCGATTTTAACAAAACCACTGGGGCTTTTTCTAATGCCATCCATTTTAGCAAAAATACATTTTATACCAATTTAGAATATGTTTATAAAAAAAAGGACGCCTTTGTTGAACTTGAAAGTGTTTTTGCCATTGACCGTACCTCCGGCAATTCGGCTGCCCTCCTGTTTGTTTACTGGATTCGATTCACCGGTTG
>CAZGZH010000115.1:0-5530 GCA_964529645.1 uncultured Flavobacteriaceae bacterium | reverse complement strand
GTCAAAGACGTTTCGGCTTTACCATAATCTGAATAACCATAACCCAAACGGTCTATAGAAATTAAATTGGCTTTTGTACTTAAAGAAGTGTCCTTTAAATAGCGGTAATAATCTGAGGACGACCCAGGAGCTCCGTGTAAAAAAAGGACTGTGGGCAAATTATTGTTAAACGCTTTCGCCGCAATATACCGCATCTTTTTGCCTTTGTAAGCTGTGTAATATATTTGAGGTGTCTGATTTACTTTATTAAAAGATTCAACAACATCTCTGTCGCTCATTCTTAAAGAAATACACGAATTGGCAAAAGCTAAAAGCAACAATAAAGAAAAAGGAATTATAAGCCTCTTTTTTTTTAAAAAGTGTGCGTATTTTTTCATTTAATTAGTAGTTTAATCGGCTTTATTAAAGCAGATTTCGTCCAAAAATAAGTAATTTAGCACAAAGATTTGTTTCTTTGCGCAACAATACTAAAATCTATGTCGGTTAAGGTCACAAAAATTACTAAAACTTATGATAATCAGAAAGCTTTAGATACTGTCAGTTTTTCTGTAAAGCAAGGTGAAATAGTGGGCGTTTTAGGTCCCAATGGCGCTGGGAAATCGACTTTGTTTAAAATTTTAAGTGCCTGTTTAAAACCTACTGCAGGCACTGCAGAAATTAATGGTTTTTCTGTAAGCGAAAATACCCTTGAGGTAAAAAAAAGTATTGGTTATTTACCCGAAAATAATCCGCTTTACCTACACATGTACGTTAAAGAATATTTATTGTTTTTGACTTCGGTTCATAAAGAACCCAAAACAATTATTGATGAGATTATTCAGAAAGTGGGTTTAGAAGAGGTGCTTGGTAAGAAAATAAATCAGTTATCTAAAGGTTACAGGCAACGTGTGGGTTTGGCTTCTGCCTTATTGCACAATCCTTCAGTTTTGTTGTTAGACGAACCTACAACAGGTCTAGATCCAAATCAATTGATTGAAATTAGAGAATTGATAAAGACAATAGGTAAAACAAAAACAGTTTTATTTTCATCGCATATCTTGCAAGAAGTCACTGCTATTTGTCAGCGCGTTTTACTTTTTAACAAGGGCAAACTGGTAGCCGATGTTTATTTAAAAGATCTTAAAGATGAGAATTTAGAAAGCCTCTTTAAAAGACTTACTTCTTAATTATTGGCGGATAACCTTTTAAAACAGTTATAAATAAATTGTAGTACATCTGTCCCTTTTCTTGCGCTGTTAAATTGTTTTTATAAGTATTTTTAATATGACTTTGCCAGATGAGTTTATGCGAAGAAGCTTCTCTAAAATCGATTGTAATAGCTTGGGTTGTGGCGTTTCTTGAAATAGGAATTACACCGCCTATATTAATGCCTACATGACGCGATTGTTGCCCCATACCAAGGCCTATTTGTGTGTTGCTTTTGGCTTCTTTTTCGTCTCTTTTTATACTGATGAGGAGGTCAGCTTTTTTAGCCGATGTAATTCCTTTTGTTTTTAAAGCCCTTGCTAAGGCATTTACAAATCGGGTACTATCAAGCGGTTTTAAGTTTAAGTCTGTTTTTTGTGCCAACATAAAAGTGACATAATTATTAAAATCTACCGTATCGTCATAATCATACGTTATTTTAGGTACAGTTCCACAAGCAACCAATAAAGAAAGACCAAATAAAAAGAAAATATAATTTAAAGCTTTCATCTTTTAAAGAAAAAATAATGACTAAAATTACAATATTTTGTCGCAAATTTTATACCACTTCTTACAATGACAGGAAATACTATCTTTGTAAAAAATTTTGCTATGCAACTTGCGTTGATTCCTAATATTAAACACACAGACTCAAATAATTTTTTTCTATTGGCAGGCCCTTGCGCTATTGAAGGTGAAGAAATGGCTTTGCGCATAGCCGAAAAAATAGTATCGGTTACAGATAAATTAGCCATTCCTTATATTTTTAAAGGGAGTTTTAAAAAAGCCAATCGTTCACGCATTGATAGTTTTACAGGCATAGGCGATGAAAAAGCTTTAAAAATATTGCAAAAAGTAGGGCAAACTTTTGACGTACCTACTGTGACAGATATTCACGAAGCTAAAGAGGCTGCTTTTGCGGCTCAGTATGTAGATGTCCTTCAAATCCCTGCCTTTTTAGTCCGCCAAACCGACTTGGTTGTAGCCGCCGCTAAAACAGGTAAAGTTGTCAATCTTAAAAAAGGGCAATTTATGAGTCCCGAGAGTATGCAACACGCGGTTAAAAAAGTTATTGATAGTGGTAACAAACAAGTTATGCTTACAGACCGCGGGACAATGTTTGGGTATCAAGATATGGTGGTAGATTTTAGAGGGATTCCTGTTATGCAACAATATGCGCCCACTATTTTAGATATTACCCATTCGCTACAACAACCCAATCAGAGTAGTGGCGTTACGGGCGGTAAACCCGAACTGATAGAAACTATTGCCAAAGCCGGTGTAGCTGTAGGTGTTGACGGTTTGTTTTTAGAAACACATTTCGACCCCAATATCGCCAAATCAGACGGTGCCAATATGCTTAAATTAGATTATTTAGAAGATTTGTTGACAAAATTAGTGGCTATCCGTCAAACGGTTAACGAATTTTAGTATTTGGCACAAAGTATCACGAATTATTAACTGATTCCTTTTTATTTAGAGATTACCACATCAAGCTTACAGCTAGATTTGTAAAGACTTGTTTTTACACGCTGTAATTTCTAATGCCAAGTCACTAACAACTAAAACCTATTCTATCCACACTTAGAATAGCCACAATGTTTACATTTTAAACAGCCTTCAGAAAAAATGAGTCCGTCTGGCGCATTACACTCCGAACATTTTTTATCTGCAGCAGCCGTACCATCTGGCACAAATTGTTTAAGTGCCCGTACCACGCCATTTTTCCACGTATTGATATTCTCGTCAAATAAATTGAGGTTGTTTATCAAATCTATAACGTAAGGCATGGGCATGCCGTGACGTAAGACACCCGATATAAGTTTGGCGTAATTCCAAAATTCTTTATCGAAAGATCGCGACAGCGCCTCAAAAGTTACTTTATAACCATCTTTGTCTAAGAATTGGAAATCGTAACGCGAATGGCCTTCTTCGTCTCTGTTTTTTATAATCCATCCTGTTGTTACCCATTGCGGCAGAATAAAAGCATCGTCAATTTTACCTGTAAATATTTCGTAAGGACGGTTATCTATCATACCTACAACAGCCATCCATTTTTCGTATTCGTTTTGGAAACGAACAATACGCGCTTCTAATCGTTTAGGACGTTTAGGGGCAAATGTTTCAGAAAAGACATTTTCATGACAAGCTTTGTCGTCTTTCTTTTTGTCGTTTGAGACCAGGATACCACTTCGTGATCCATCGCGATACACAGTAATACCCTTAAGACCTTTTATCCAAGATTCAATGTAAATATCACCAACCAATTCGGTACTGACATCAGACGCTAAATTAATGGTAGAACTGATAGAATGTGTGGTATATTTTTGAACAAGCGCTTGCATAGCCACACGTTTTTGCCAGTCGATTTCGGTGGCTGTAGCACCGGCATAGGGGCTTTCGCTAATATCTGTTTTACCCGTAGCGTTCATCCAAGTTTTAACACGGGGGTGATAGACTTCAAACTCTTCGTAAGAATCGCCTAACTCATCAACATAAGCAACGGTAGCATTTTTTTCTGATGGATTTACTTTGCGACGGCGTTTGTACGACAATAAATAAACAGGCTCAATACCCGATGAGGTCTGTGCTAACATACTCAAACTGCCTGTTGGGGCTACGGTGCTTATAGAAATATTACGACGCCCATAGGTCATCATGCGTTTGTAAATTGTTGGAAATTCTGCTTTGAGCATTTTTACGAAGTCAGATTTTTCTTCTATTTCGGTATCAAAAACTCTAAAGGCACCACGTGTAATAGCCATATCGATACTACTGTCGAATTCGCCTTCTAGTTTTTTACGCATTATGCTGTCAATTACTTGAAGCGATTCGTCTGTGTCAAATTTTAACCCAAGAGCGGCAATACAATCGGCTAAAGCGGTAAATCCAAGACCTGTTCTGCGCCCTGTTTTACCATTTTTAAATAAGAGTTTCCAAGTATCAATTTCTACCTGTTTGATATAATTGGGCTCCTTGTCATTAACTATTTTATTAAAAATACGATCGACAGCTTCAAGCTCTAAGTCAACCAAATCGTCCATTAGGCGTTGGGTTTCATAGACTTTTTTATAGAAACTTTCAAAATCGAATGACGCGTTTTCTGTAAAAGGGTCTTTTACAAAACTGTATAAATTAACAGCAATTAAACGACACGAATCGCCTCCTTGCATAGCAATTTCTGAACATGGATTGGTAGAGCTATTTTTAAAGCCCGGATAAAAAGAAGAAGTTGAATAGTAGTGTTGTCTGTCCCAAAAAATAAGACCGGGTTCTGCCGTATTATGGGCACATTTTATAATGGTATCCCATAATTTTTTAGCCTTTACAACTTTTTTATATTTAGGCGTATCGCTATCAATAGGCCAACGTAAAGTATAATCGTCGTCTTTAATTACGGCATTCATAAATTCGTCTGATAAACGGACAGAGATATTAGCCCCTGTTACTTTTGTTAGGTCTTGTTTAACAGTTATAAAATCTTCAATATCGGGATGGGCAATATCCATAGTGAGCATGAGTGCCCCACGACGCCCGTTTTGAGCCACTTCGCGTGTTGTATTAGAAAAACGTGTCATAAACGACACGGCGCCTGTTGTACTGCCTGCCGAGTTAGAAACCAAGGCATTATTGGGACGTAAATTAGATAAATCTACCCCAACGCCACAGCGTCTTTTAAAAAGTTGTACCAATTGTTGGTCTGTGTAACAGATACCGCCATAAGAATCGTAAATGTCTGGCACAACAACACAATTAGACAATGAAGCAATCATTTGTTTATTGCCTAAAGCTGCCATAACACTGCCTTGTGGGATGGCGTATTTAAAGTTTTTAAACATCTCGAAAATGGCTTCTTCGGTAAGTAAAGAGCGCGATTTTCCGTAGTCAGATAGCTTAGATAAATCGGCGTCAATATGCTTGTATTTGGCTTCTATACGGCCAAATTCTTTTGCCATACGACGGTGCATATCATCAGGTGATTTTTCTAAATAATTACCTTTTGCATCTTTTACAGCATACTTATTCATCCAGGTTGTAGCCGCTAACTCATCTTGGTTAAAATAGGCTAAACAGGTTTCTAATACTTCCTTATAGGTGTAGGTTTTTGAAGAGGTTATCTGGTTAATCATAGTCGTGATAGATGTTTTTAATAAAAAAAGGTGATGTAAATTTATTTTAAAAAAATACAGCAATTAAAGTGTCTTAAAAATCTTATTAACTTTTTATCGTTAATAACTAATTTTAAAAACTTAATAACTTATAATGAGATTGTTACAATAAAAAATAAAACAAAACTGCCATGAATTAAATCCCCAATTTTGGAGGTATTATAGTCAATAAGAAT
>CAZGZH010000114.1:0-5552 GCA_964529645.1 uncultured Flavobacteriaceae bacterium | reverse complement strand
GATATTACAACTAATAGATTCTTTAGATGCTGGTGGTGCAGAAACAATGGCTGTTAATATAGCCAACGTCTTGTTTTGTAACAATGTTGATTCGTTTATATGCACAAGTAGAAAAGAGGGTAAATTAATTGCTAATATTGACAATCATGTTGGTTATTTATTTTTAAATAAAAAAAATAAAATTGATTTTAAAGCTATTTTAAAGTTAAGAAAATATATAGTTAAAAATAAAATAAATATAATCCATGCCCATTCTACATCTTTTTTTTTAGCAGTGTTGGTTAAATTGACTTACCCAAATATTAAATTATGTTGGCACGATCATTTTGGATTTAGTGATTTATTAATTCAACGGAAAAGTTTTGTATTAAAAGTTTGCTCATTATTATTCAGCCACATTTTTGTAGTAAATACCAATTTAAAGAATTGGGCTAAGCAAAATCTTTGGCAAAAACAAATAAGCTATTTGCCAAATTTCGCTTCATTTTCAAATAATCGTCAAGACACAAAATTAAAAGGTCAAACAGGTAAACGAATAATTTGTTTAGCTAATTTAAGGCCTCAAAAAGACCATCATAATTTGATTAAAGCTTTTGCTGACTTCACTTTAAATTATAGAGATTGGACACTTCATTTGGTTGGTCTTGACCTTAATGATGATTATTCTAAAAGTGTTAAAAATCTTATTTCTGAGCTTAATATTCAAAAATATATTTTTATATATGGCAGTAAATCTGACATCAAAAATATCTTATCACAAGCTACTATTGGTGTATTGTCATCAGTTTCTGAAGGCTTGCCCGTTGCGTTATTAGAATACGGCTTGGCAAAATTACCTGTTATATGTACAGATGTAGGCGAATGTGCATCAGTTGTAACTCATGATTTTTCAGGTTATATTACGCCTCCTAGTGATTTTAAAAAATTTACTTTTTATTTGAGTAAATTAGCAGAAGAAAAAGATTTACATGCCACTTTCGGACTAAGGCTTAATACGATTATTAAAAAAGGGTATAGTAAAGAAAAATTTATTCAAAAAATTCTTAAAATTTATAAGGGTATATGAATTCTAAACAGGTAAAACTTATTGTTTTTATACTTCATATTCTGTTGGGCTTTTTTGCCTCATCTCAGGTTATTTCTATGGGCTATAGCTATACTATTATTGTTTTAGGTATAGTGTTTATAATTGCCAATTCTAATGAAAATGAAGAAGTATTATTATGGACAGCCTATTTAGTTGGGAGTGAAGTTTTTTTAAGAATGACTGGAGGTTTGTTTTTTTATGAAATAAATAAGTATTCTATTATTATTCTGTTATTATTAGGTTTGTTTGTTGAAAAAAAGAGACATAATATTCCACCTATTTATATTTTTTATTTACTCCTTTTATTGTTAGGTATTGTTTTTACCAATATTCCTGTTTTTGCATCATTGAGAAAACAAATAGCCTTTAATTTAAGTGGCCCCTTTTTGTTAGGTATTAGTGCTCTGTATTATTATAAAAGAGTTATAACAAAAGCACAATTATTAAATGCCTTGTATTATAGTTTTTTACCAGTTGTAGCTATGATATCTTATATATATTTTAAAACACCTGATTTGAGTGAAATAAGATTTGGTGGCGTAGCAAACTTTACAACCTCAGGAGGGTTTGGACCTAATCAAGTAGCTACTAGCATAGGGTTTGCTGTATTTGTATCAGCTGCATTTTTATATGTTAAAAAAAGGATTACGGGTTTTTTGGTTTTAGACATATTAGTTCTTGTATATTTCACTTATAGGGGTTTTTTAACTTTTTCTAGGGGAGGAATTATGGCGGCAGGAATAGCCATATTATTTTTTACACTTTTTATGATTTTAGGAAGTGAAAATAAGTTGGCTAAATTTTTTAAGTACAGTACTATTCTCTTGATTATGTTATTAGGTGTTTTTTTATATACTTCAAATGTAACAGGTGGCATGTTAGAAAATAGATATACTAATAAAAATGCAAGAGGAATTGTAAAAAAAGATGTTTCAGCAGGTAGAGTTGCTTTATTTCAAGCACAAATAGAGGGGTTTTATGAGAATCCACTTTTTGGAATAGGTGTTGGAGGTACTAAATTTTATGAATCATCTAATATTGTTAAAATTACATCTCACGATGAAATGGGGCGTCTTATAAGTGAACATGGTTTAGTAGGTGTTTTTATTTTATTTTTATTATTTTTCACACCTCTACCTATTATTTTTGGACAAGATTATCTTTCAAGAGCATTTTTAATAGCATTTTACCTATTTTGGTTTTTAACAATAAATCATTCAGCTATGCGAGTAGCATTTCCAGGTTGGATTTATGGGTTGTGTTTAATTAATTTAATAGAGGGTGAAGAAGATGAAGAATCTTATGAAGAAGCCAATTAATATATTATACATAGGTAATAATTTGACAAATAAATCAGGTTATAATTCTACTATTGCTGTTTTAAGCGTGTTGCTAAATAAAAACAATAATGTTAAAGTTGTCTCTAATAAGATTAATAAACTATTTCGTATTTTAGATATGTGTTTTACAGTTATTAAAAATAACCACCAAACCGATTATATTTTAATAGATACTTTTAGTACTTCAAATTTTTATTACGCTTTTATTGTTTCACAGCTTGCTAGATTATTTAATGTAAAATATATTCCTATTTTACATGGGGGTAATTTGCCATTTCGCTTAGAAAATTCAAAAGTATTATCAACTTTAATTTTTAAGAATTCCTATATAAATGTTGCCCCTTCTAATTTCCTTAAATCTGCTTTCGAAAAAAAAGGATATAGGGTTAAATTCATTCCAAATGTTTTAAACATATCAGATTATATTTTTAAGGAAAGAAAGCAGCTTAAACCAAATTTATTATGGGTGCGCGCTTTCGATAAAATTTATAACCCTATTATGGCAATTGAAGTATTATATCGCTTAAAGCGGATGTATCCAGAGGCTAAACTCTGTATGATTGGCCCTTTTAAAGATGAGTCACATCAAAATACTTTGGCAAAAATTGAAGAATATAAATTAGAAAATTGTGTAGAATTAACAGGAGTGATGCCTAAAAATGAATGGCTAAAAAAATCTGAAGATTTTGACATTTTTATCAATACAACCAATTTTGACAATACACCAGTAAGTGTTATGGAAGCAATGGCTTTAGGCTTACCAGTCATTAGTACTAATGTAGGCGGGCTACCATTTCTAATTTCTGACAAAAAAGAGGGTATTTTAGTTAATAAAAATGATGCCAAACAAATGACAAAAGAGATTGATAATTTAATTAAAAATCCGTTATTTGCATTAGAGTTAACTCAAAACGCGCAACTTAAAGCAGAGTCTTTTGACTGGCAAGCCATAAAGCAGCAATGGTTTGACATACTTAAATAAATTAACTAATAAAATGAGTAAAATAGCCCAATTATATTTTAAATTAATAGATAAACAGCGCAATGTTTATGAAAATGCAACACTTTATAAACAAAATAGAAATAAGGTAGATAATTATGTTGATATATTGCAATGTATTAAAACAGGAGAGTCTTTAGAAATTAAAAATGATGTATTGATTAATAAATCACAATCGAATTCCTATAAAATTAAAGATAATATTGCCGATTTTAGAGATGAAGTTATTTTACAAGAAGATAAAAAATGGCTTAGACTAAATAAAAAATTTTTAAACTATCACAAATCTTTAACGTCTTATGCTTTATTGCGCAATTTGCCATTAACACATTACGTTGGATTGCAAACTAACTTAGCACATGTAAAAGGAAAGGTAATTGTTGACGTAGGGGCTGGAACAGGGCAATCGCAATGTAGTTTTTTTAGATACCCTGAAAAAAATACTTACTTTCTAATTGACCCTAATATACGCCTATTACATGATCAATTTATAAGGGTTTATCCACAACTTTTAGAGACAAAAATAAATCATATTTTATCACATGCCGAAAAACTACCCTTTAAAGATAATTCTGTTGATATAGTAATGAGCATGGCTTCTATAGATCACTTTGCTGATTATAAAGCTTTTATAAAAGAAGCATATCGCATTCTTAAAAAAGATGGAATATTATTAATATACAGCCATTTAGATGTGCCCCTTAGTGGCAGAATTTTAAAAAAATTAAAGACTCTCAAATTATCTGTTCCAGTATTATTTGAAATTTTAGCCCGAAAAATATTTCAAATTTCTAAACGTGTTTCTGTAGATGATCATACATTTCATTTCCATAACTCCAAACCAATGGAAGAAGAGATGAAAAAAGCAGGTTTTCATATTAGTAAAAAAGAAGAATTTCTGCGTTATTTCTACTTATTAGGAAAAAATTAAAACGATGACTAATTGGTTTGATAAAGTCCCTGTTTTTGTCCAAAATTGGCTTATTTCTTTATATGGTCAATATTGGAAAAAACGCAGATATGGTGGTGTCTTTAAAGAACAGCTTATTCAATTTAAAAAAAGAGAAACGTTCACTAAAGAACAATGGCACAATTATCAAACTACCGAGTTACGAAAGTTATTGGTACATGCTTATACTACAGTACCTTATTATACTAAAGTTTATTCAGAACATGGATTTAAACTATCTGATTTTAAAAATTTCAAACTCGATCAGTTAAAATCGTTGCCAATCTTAGAAAAAGAGGTGTTGAGAAAATTAGGTACTTCAGACCTCTTATCAACAAAGCGTGATAGAGGTGTTTTTTACGCTAGCAGTGGCAGTACGGGTACTCCTGTACAAATTTACTTTTCTAAAAAATTCCATCAGACACAAAGCGCTTTATATGAAACTAGAGTGAGAAATTGGGCAGGCTTAGATTGTAATGATTCAAGAGGAATGATTGGGGGAAGAAGAATTATTAAATCGGCCAAAAATAAAGCACCCTTTTACAGATATAACAAAGCCGAAAAACAAACCTATTTTTCTGCGTATCATATTTCTGCTGTAAATGCACAGAACTATTTAGAAGGCATTAAAAGCAATAAAGTAGAATATATGGTTGGGTATGCTATGAGTAATTACTTATTGGCAGACCTTTTTGATTCCTTAAATTTAAAAGCGCCTAAACTAAAAGCAGTTATTACTTCTAGCGAAAAGTTAACACCTCGAATGAGAGAAATCTTTTCACGTGTTTATCAATGTAAAACTTTTGATAGTTACAGTGCTGTAGAAGCTTGCGGTTTAATCTCTGAAAATAAATTTGGCGAAAAATTATTTAGTCCAGATTCTGGAATTATGGAAGTTGTAGATAATGTTAGTAAACCAGTCTCAAATGGAGAGACTGGAGAAATAATTGCAACGGGCTTATTAAATTTTGATCAGCCACTAATAAGGTATAGGATAGGAGATTCTGTTAAAATTTCTCAAAATCAAAAATCAAGATTGAATATGCTTAAAATTGATGAAATTGAAGGGAGAGTAGAAGACGTTATCATTGGCAAACAAGGACAGAAAATGGTACGCTTTCACGGATTATTTGTCGATATTCCTTTTTTAAAATTAGCCCAAGTTATACAGCATAC
>CAZGZH010000113.1:0-5570 GCA_964529645.1 uncultured Flavobacteriaceae bacterium | reverse complement strand
TGCTGATGTAATAATAAGCTTTTAAAAATAAGTAATTCACTTATAAATAAACCCGATGGTGGCAAACCCATAATGGCTAAAGAACCAAATAATAAAATAAATCCACCAAGAGGATTTTGATAAAAGTAACCTGTAATACCCTCTTTTTTTCCTTCGTTTAATCTGATTACTTGACCAATTTGGAAGAACAATCCCGATTTTACAATTGAGTGGAAAGTTAAATGCAAAATGGCTGCTAAAATTCCTAGTTTTCCTAAGGTGATGGCAATAAGAATCAAACCAGAGTGTTCCATGCTTGAATAAGCAAAAAGTCTTTTATAATTTCTGGCTTTTAATAAGTGTGCCGAAGCAAATAATAATGTTAAGATACCGGCTATAACCAGCACGCGATTCATCCACAAGCCCATTTCTGTATTTTTAAAAATACTGTAAAACCTGTAAATGGCTAAAAACCCTGCATTCAATAAAACACTTGAAAATAAGGCGCCGATAGGAAAAGGTGATACATCTTTAGCATCAATATCTACATTAAACATAGGGCTTACCCCCATTTTTACACTAAATCCTACTAAAATAAAAATGAAAGCCGCTTTGAGCCAAACAGGATTCATAATTTGAGCATTTTGAGCTAGTAACTCAAACGACAACTCAGATAATTTAATTTCTTGAGCAGCAACGCTTAAAAGTAATATTCCTGTAAAGGCTAAAGTAATCGATACAGAGCAGGCAAAAACATACTTCCAAACAGCTTCTAAAACAATTTTTTTTCTATCGTGATATATAAGCGTTGCGCCTGTTAAGGTTGTGGCTTCTATAAAAGCCCAAAGTAAGCCATAATGACCACTTAAATAGACACCCACAAGGGCTGCGTTAAAGCCAATATAAACGGCATTGTGAATCTTTACACTGCGAATATCTTCTTTGTGTAATGTTTCATATTTTTGATAATGGACAGCTGCAACTAAACTCAATACCGCCAAAATGATGGTGAATAAAACGCCAATTGAATCTACACTAAAATATTCGTTTTGACAGCGTTCTGGATGTACATATAATTCGTAACAAAAATAAATTTGAAAAAATCCAAATAGATAGACAACCGTATGCGTCATCTTTTTATTGTTAAGAAATAAAATAATGATGATACAAACCAAAGAAATTATCAAATAACTATATATCATAAATCTATTCTTTAAGAGTATTTAATTTATCTGATGAATCATCGTGAAACTGATATGTTAATTTGTTAAAAAAGACACCCAATACCAATACACTGACAAATAAATCGAGTAATACAGCTGTATTGACCAACATGGGCATTTCATTTCCTATAGCTAATGCCATTAAAAAAACCCCATTTTCAATCACAATAAAGCTGATGATATGCACAGTTATATTTTTATTGATAATAATAAAAAGCAATCCCATTATTATAGCGGTTACTCCTGTTGAGAAATATTTGACATTTAAAAAATCATTTTTTAATGTATATCCTAAAAGTAAAGTGATTAAATAAACCAGAACTGTAGTTAGAATGAGGTAAAAACCCTTCATTTTACGTCTGAGTTTAAAATTTTTGATATTCGTTACTCTATTTTTTTTGGCAACATTTAGTAAAAATCTGGGTACAATTATGCCTTTAAAAACCAAAGTTTCTATTGCTACAAAACTCAACTGAACAATATGAAATTCATTTAATCCGCTTAAAGCGATTAAAAACAATAAAACACCTTGAACACCTAATAAATTTATATATGATCTTATATTAACCGATATTGAAAAATATAATATAGAAATAGCGAAGATTAAAATATACAATGTTATCATAGCTATAAATTATTTTCTAAGATTAAAAACATCAAAAATATGACAACTGAAATACTTGAAATTGTCAAAATAAACTGTGAATTATAAGTCAGTTTTAAACGTGCCTTAAAACTTTCGGCTACACCTATAGTTATGGCAAATACAAATGCCATAAATACATAAATAATTATAGCCAAATAACTAGGTACATTTATCATACTCAATATAATATTTGTAATTATAGTAGAGAACAAAGCCATTTTAAGCTTATTTCCTATTTCTATAATAGCCAAATCAAACCCTGAATTATCAAGAATCATTACTTCGTGAACCATAGTTAATTCTAGATGTGTTTTAGGATCATCGATAGGCAATCTACTTCCCTCTACCATAGCAAATTGCAATAAAATATAAAAGGCTAATACGGCAAATAAAATGGATGAAGTAGTATCTAAATTAAAATGCACAAAAATAGATTGAAATGAACTTTGACCTGTCAATAAAACCAAAGTTGCCATTATCATAAAAAAGGCTGGTTCTACTAACATCCCATAAAGAGCTTCCCTGTTTGCACCCATACCTTCAAAACCACTGCCGATATCAAGTGCAGAAATAATTAAGAAAAATTTACCTAAACCCATCAAATAGATGAATAAAAGGAAATCGCCTTTAAAGTGAATTAAAGCATCTGAGACGCTTGAAATTGGTAACATTAATAATGCCACTAACAAAACGGCTATGCCAATAATTGGCGCTATTTGGAATATAAAAGTACTGCCTTCGGCAAAAATACTTCCCTTTTTAAGGAGTTTAAAAATATCGAACCAAGGTTGTAAGATAGAAGCTCCTTTTCTACTGCTCAATAATGCCTTGGTTTTTGCAATTATACCAGGCATTAAAACCATACTTACTAATATTAAAAGAACACTTTGCATTTAAATGATATTTAATAAACTTAATACAACAATTAGAATGATAAACACCAAAGGATATAATAAATAATCTTGTATTTTTCCTGTGTGTAGAAATGCAAATTTCGCATTTAATTTTACCAAAGTATTTGCAAAAGGATTTATTACTTTTACTTCTACTTTGTCATCAGAATGTGTTTCAAATGTCTTTGCTGATGGAAATATTTCTTCTTCTTTGTACAAAACATGATTGCAATGGTCTACAAAAAGTGGATTGGCAATACGATTAAAATTGGCGGCAAAAGAAGTTGCCGTATATTGATTGGTTACAGGATCTGCAACGGTATTAGCACAACCCCAAGCGGAGCCTTTTTTAACTTCTCTTTTTGATAAAACCCATTTCCTAATAATTCCTAGAACAAATACCAATAAAATTAAACCCAAACTCAAATAACCAATAAGCGAAAGTGAATCTAATATTGAAAATTGCTGTATTTGAACGTCTGGAAATTTATCTTTTAAAATATAAGCGACTAATCTGAAAAAATATACGGGTACTATACCAATTGCAACAATAAATATCAGTGGTAAAAATTTTGAAAAAAGCATTGATTTTGGGACTTCCATAGCGTGTGCTGCTTCGGGTGTCCTTGCTGTTCCTAAAAACACAATACCAAAAGCTTTGGTAAAACAAAATAAAGCTAAACCCCCTATTAAAACGAGACCTAAAATACCTATCAGCATTAAAATACTAAAGGTTAGTCCTGCTGTTTTAATACCATCAAAAAAGCCGTTATACATTAAAAATTCAGAAATAAATCCGTTAAAAGGTGGAATCCCACTAATGGCAATACTGCCGATTAAAAAAGCATAAGCCGTATAAGGCATTACTTTTAATAAGCCACCGAGCTTATTTAGATCGCGCGTATGCGTTTTTAAATAAACAGAACCAGCAGCATAAAATAAAAGTGATTTAAACAATGAATGGTTAAAAATATGCAACAATGCCCCAGACCAACCTAAAAAGGCAACAGTAGGCTGATTATAAACTTGTCCTAAAACACCCAAACCAATGCCGATACCGATAATGCCAATATTTTCAATACTGTGATAAGCTAGTAATTGTTTTAAATCGTGTTGCACAATAGCAGACATTACGCCAAAAACACCAGTAAAAATGGCTACAAAAAATATTATTAGGCCCATAGAAAGACTCAATTCAGGCAAGTTGAAAAGTACACGAATGATACCATAAATACCCATTTTAATCATCACACCAGACATCACACCAGAAACGTGTGAAGGTGCCGCTGGATGTGCATGGGGTAACCAAGTATGTAACGGAAAGAAACCTGCTTTGATACTGAAACCAATAAAGAAACATAAAAATATTATTAGTAAACCACTTATATTTAATATTTTTAAATTAGGATCTAATAAACTTAAACCATCAAACCCTAAGACACCGCTATAATTATAGACCAGTATAAATCCGATTAGTAAAGCTAAAAATGCTATATGCATCTGTACCAAATAGCGAATACCCGTTTTAATAACATCAGGTTTTTTACTTTCAAAAATGACTAAGAAAAATGAACTCAAAGACATCAGTTCCCAAGCTAAAAGAAAGCCTAAGCCACTTTTTATCATCACTACTAAGAGCATTGATAAATTCAGTAAAAAGAAATTAAAATAATGTAAAGAAAAATTTAAATTACTATATGTCTTTTTGTAGGGTTTTAAATATTTATTTGCATAAATATAGCCAGAAAAAGAAGTGAAGTTTACAATAATTATAAAATAAGCAGAAAGTTTATCAATATGGAGATTTAAACTACCTTCATAAAAGTTATCAATAAAACTAAAATTAAGTGGCTGATTTAATAAAAGAACATCAATTGCACTTTTAGAAGAAGCAAACCATAAAGTTCCTAACAGTAAAAAAATAAATTTGTAGGCTGTTTCTTTATGAAGTAGGAAAGTTAAAAAACTTAAAATAAATATTATAAGTAAAGTTACACCTAACATGTCAATAAGAAATTTGAGGGTGCAAAGTTATATTTATATTTAATATAACTAGATTTTTTGCTCTAAATTATTCTTTATGTAAAAATTCTTTTTTACTGAGTAATTCCTTTTCAGTCTCTACACAATCCTCATCAGGGATACAACAATCTACAGGACACACAGCTGCACATTGGGGTTCATCGTAAAAACCTTTACATTCCGTACATTTATCTGGAACAATAAAGTAATATTCATCTGAAATAGGTTCATTATCAGTTTCTGCATCAACTTCTTTACTATTGGGTAACACAACTTTACCTTTTAATGTTGTGCCATCTTTATAGCACCAATCTTCAGCAGATTCGTAAATGGCATTATTAGGACATTCAGGCTCGCAAGCGCCACAGTTAATACATTCGTCTGTTATAATTATTGCCATGTTATTTTTGTTAAATTTGTGGCTTCAAATGTAAATATAATTTTAATTTATTCTTTTACGTATGACCTTAACGGATAGACTTTCTGCTTTTGAAAAATTAGGTTCTTTTTTAGCACAATTTTCGACTGATAATTTTATAAAAAATGAGAATCCAGATGACGATAATAAATATTTTGACGCTTTTAGCATGCAAGTAAAACGACAAAAAGAATTTAATTCTTGGTTTACTTTAGATCAAATAACTTATGCTTGTAAAAATTGGAGCGAATCTCTAACTATTAGCAATTTAAATAAGTGGACTAAAAGTTATACTTTAGATAAAAATACGACTAAAACAGTTGCTGTAATTATGGCTGGGAACATTCCGCTAGTTGGTTTTCACGATTTTTTATCGGCCTTAATTGCAG
>CAZGZH010000112.1:0-5620 GCA_964529645.1 uncultured Flavobacteriaceae bacterium | reverse complement strand
TTAAATAACTACTGTAACTACCTTCTAAGCCTGCTGTGCCACGTTTATCATCATAACCAATAGTTCTCACAGCAATTTTCCCTAATGGATGCCCTCTTACTGTTCTTTGATTGACAATCAATCCGCCTTTATAAGCCCCTAATTTTAAAATTGGGAAATTTTTAATTTTCTGATATTGATTATAGCTCAAGTTACGCGCTATAAACAAATATTTATTGCGCTTTTTACGGGCATTTTGTAAATAGTCTTGATAGTATAAAGCCGATTTTCCAAACATTTGAGACATCGCTGTTGCCAAGTTCCTAACTTCTTTATTAAATATCTTTTTAGGCACCGTTACAACATCCATTCTGATGTCATATTTAGGAACTGATGTTGCCAACAAGCTACCATCGGCAGTATAAACATTACCACGATTGGCTGGGATTTCAAATTTTTTAATGGTATTTTCAACAGCTTCAACGCGATAAGCAGCGCCTTCAAACCATTGAATTTCTACAATTTTGTAAACAATTGCCATAACAAAAACAAGCATCATGCCCGATAGCATATAAAATTTGTTTAATATGTTTTGCTTTGTTACGGCCATTATTCTGTGATAGTTACTTTAATTTTATAGGGGGGCGTATTGGGGGGTCTTAGGCCTTTTTTAGCCAAGGTTTTGGTGATTGATGATTCCATTTTTAGATTCATCAATTCTGATCTATTGGCCACAAAAGCCGATCTTAATTCTTTGTTTTTAGTATCTAAATGACTTATTTCTTGCACTTTTTTATCTATACTATGCGAACTTGCAATCATTGTAATGGCTAAAAAAGTCAAGAAAATAAGAAACACCCAATTTTTTTGAGCATTGTCTTCTGTAAGAAAACTTCCCTTTAAAAATTTATGTATTTTACTTTTCTCTTCAGTCATTATTTTTTGGCAACTATTCTGAGTTTCGCGCTACGTGCGCGATTATTTAATTTTATTTCTTCGGCCGTTGGTACAATTAATTTTTCTGATTTTTTAAAAGGTGTATCGGTATTGCCGTAAAAATCTTTTTCGGGTTCTCCACTAAAAATGCCATTTTTAAAAAACCGTTTCACCAATCTATCTTCTAAAGAATGATATGAAATGACACTTAATTTTCCACCGCTCACCAATAAATCAGGTGTTTGTAATAAAAATTCTTTTAAAACTTCTAGCTCTTGATTGACTTCTATTCTAATGGCCTGAAAAATCTGAGCCATAATTTTATGTGCCTTGTTATTTGGTAAAAATCTTTTTAATATTTCTTTTAACTGAAAACTTGTTTTAATAGGTTCACTATCTCTTGCCGCAACAATAGTCTTGGCTAAAGCTTTGGCATTTCTTAACTCCCCATAATTAAAGAGCAAATTCTGTAAGGCTTCTTCGTCATAAGTGTTTATGATATCATAAGCTTTAAGCGAACTATTGGCATCCATACGCATATCTAATAAAGCGTCAAAACGTGTTGAAAAACCACGCGCCGCCACATCAAATTGATGAGATGAAACGCCCAAATCGGCTAAAATGCCATTTACTTTAGTTACCCCATAGACTCTTAAAAACCGATTTATATATTTAAAATTTCCGTGTATTAATTCAAACCTATCGTCGTCAATTATATTTTGAAACGCCTCTTCATCTTGATCAAATGCGTATAAACGTCCTTCTTTACCTAATCTTTTTAATATCTCTTTAGAATGACCGCCGCCGCCAAACGTTACATCTACATAAATACCGTTTGGGTCTATCTCTAAGCCATCAACACTTTGCTTTAACAAGACGGGGTTATGATAGTCCATCTTCTCCATTTGTTGTATTACCCATCACTTCTTCTGCTAGAATAGGAAAATCTACTGTCGCGTCATTTATGGCTAATTCATATTTTTCTTTATCCCAAATTTCAATAATATTTATAGCAGACGATACTACAATTTCTTTAGAAATTCCTGCAAAAGCATACAAATCTTTTGGAATTAACAAACGCCCTGTAGCATCTAATTCAAGTTCTTTTACACCTGCTGTAAACAATCTTATAAAATCATTATTTTTTTTGACAAACCTATTTAACTTATTGACTTTAGCCATCATAAGATTCCACTCTTGCTTTGGATACAATTCTAAACATGGTTGAAAAACAGATCTTTTTAAAACAAACCCCTCTGCAAGAACAGAAGCCATTTGTTTCTTTAGCACATTAGGAAGCATAAGCCGCCCTTTGGCATCAGATTTGCACTCATATGTCCCTATTAAATTGATCAATTTTTAAAAGATTTTGAAAACAAATATACAGTTTTTTCCCACTTTTTACCACATTTTACCACTTTGTTGTAAAAAAATTTATCAACAGATGTGAAATCATAGAGAATTTTGATTTTTAAACACTTATAAAAAAGCTTAAATAATCTTTATTAATTATTAATATTTTAAAGAGAATCTCACTACATTTATTGAAAATAAAATATCTTTGTATCTTGCTAAAAAATTAGTCATTACCTAATGAAATACTCACTTAAAAAAGAAGCAACTTTTAATTATATAGAAGCTGGGGTGGGGACTCCTATTATAGTCCTTCATGGTATTATGGGCTCTTTGAGTAATTTCAATGGCGTATTCGATTTTTTTCCAAAAAACGGCTATAAAATCCTCATTCCAGAATTGCCATTGTACACTTTGCCTCTTTTAAAAACAAACGTCAAAAATTTTGCACTGTTTGTTAAAAATTTTATGGCGTTTAAAAATTTAGATAAAGCCATTTTATTAGGCAATTCTTTAGGGGGGCACATAGCGCTTTATTTTGCTAAAAATTTCCCTGAAAATGTCACAGCCATGGTATTGACAGGCAGCTCTGGATTATATGAAAATTCTATGGGCGAAAGTTATCCTAAACGCGGTAATTACGAATACATAAAAAACAAAGCAGAGGAAGTGTTTTACGACCCTAAAGTGGCTACAAAAGAAGTAGTTGATGAAGTTTTTGAAACCGTAAATAACCGATTAAAATTACTTAAAACACTGGCTATTGCCAAAAGTGCCATCCGTCATAATATGTCTGCAGATTTACCAGATATGGAAATGCCCGTTTGTTTAATTTGGGGTAAAAACGACAAGGTAACACCCCCAAATGTAGCTGTAGAATTTAACAATCTTTTCCCCAATTCAGATTTATATTGGGTTGATAAATGTGGGCATGCCCCCATGATGGAACATCCAGACGAATTCAATGAAATTCTTGTGAATTGGCTCAAAGAACGCAAGCTCTAAAGTCATGAAAATTAAATCGGCTGATTTTGTAATTAGCAACACAGATGTCTCAAAATGCCCTAAAGAGCATATACCAGAATATGCATTTATAGGTCGGTCAAACGTAGGAAAATCCTCTTTAATCAATATGTTGGTCGGTAATAAAAACTTGGCCAAAACATCAGGAAAACCTGGAAAAACACAGCTCATCAATCACTTTAAAATAAATAACGAATGGTTTTTGGTTGATTTACCTGGTTATGGATACGCCCAAGTATCTAAATCTAAACGTCAGGTTTTTCAAAAATTTATACGCGATTATTTTAAACAACGTCAACAATTGGTTTGCACATTTGTTTTAGTAGATTCTAGACATGAACCCCAAAAAATTGATTTAGAATTTATGCGATTTTTAGGCGAAAATGACATGCCTTTTTGCATTATTTTTACAAAATCTGACAAGTTAAAACCCTCAATCCTCAACAAAAACTTACAACATTACAACAACACTATGACCCATTCTGACTGGGAAATGATGCCGCAATACTTTGTAACATCAGCAACAGCTAAAGCAGGAAAAGAAGAATTACTCAACTATATAGAGACTGTAAATCAAGACATTGCTCACAATTAAAAATGGCTTCTACTCCGCATAATTTACAAGTCCTTTTTGAAGATAACCATCTTATAATTATAAACAAACAAGTAGGTGATATTGTGCAAGGCGACAAAACCGGCGACACGCCGCTAAGTGACATTGTTAAAGATTTCATCAAAATTAAACACAATAAACCTGGTAATGTTTTTTTAGGTGTTGTTCATAGATTAGACCGTCCAACAAGTGGCATTGTTGTCTTTGCAAAAACTTCAAAAGCATTAGAGCGTTTTAACAAAATGCTACGCGATAAAAAAGTAACCAAAACTTATTGGGCTGTGGTTAAAAAAAAGCCGCTTAAAGAAGCTGATACTTTGATAAATTACCTCAAAAAAAATCCCAAAAATAATAAATCGACTGTTTTTAAAACCGAAGCCGAAGGCAGTAAAAAAGCTATTTTACATTATAAATTAATAAAATCGCTTGACAATTACCATTTATTAGAGGTCGATTTAGAAACCGGACGTCATCATCAAATCCGTTGTCAATTGGCATTTATTGGCTGCCCTATAAAAGGTGATTTAAAATACGGTTTCGACCGCAGTAATAAAAATGGCGGTATACATTTACACGCCCTAAAAATTGAATTTACCCATCCTGTTTCAAAACAACAAATAAGCATTACAGCACCCACGCCAAATGATGTTATTTGGGAGGCGTGTAATTAACTGTAAATAAAACTTATTTTTTTTAAGTATCTGTTTTACATCTAAAAAGAAAGCTCCTGCATCCGTAAGGATATAGACACAGGAGTTTCTAATCAACTAACCAAAAAACTAAATCTTATTTTTCTTTTCTAATATTTTATCTAAACACAAATTACCCAAACTACCTAAGTGTGTGTGGCTTACTTTTTTACCGGGTTTAAAAGTGCCTTCTTGGATATTTTTACCTACAATTTTATACGCCTCTCTAAACGGTATACCTTTCTGAACTAATGCATTAACCGCTTCTACACTAAACAAGTAATTGTATTTATCATCTTCTAAAATAGTTGTGTTTACTTGGATGTTTTTTAAGGAATACGTCAGTATTTCCAAACAGGATTTTAAGGTTGAAAATGCTGGAATAAGCCCCTCTTTCAACAACTGTAAATCCCGATGATAGCCACTTGGTAAATTATTGGTAATTAAGGTAAATTCGTATGGTAAGGCTTGCAATTTATTGCATTTACCGCGAATCAATTCAAACACATCTGGGTTTTTTTTATGGGGCATAATACTAGACCCCGTGGTTAATTCATCCGGAAAAGATACAAATCCAAAATTCTGACTCATATACAGACAAATATCCATACTCATTTTTGATAAAGTATTCGCTACTGAACTCAAGGCAAAAGAAGCGCCTTTTTCTAATTTACCACGGCTCATTTGAGCCGCAACCGAATTGTATTTTAAAGTGTTAAAGTTTAGCTCTTTTGTTGTAAAAGATCTATCAATTGGGAAAGAACTACCATAACCCGCTGCTGATCCTAATGGATTTTGATCTGCCATTTTATAAGCCGCTTTTATAAAATACAAGTCGTCTATCAAGGTTTCGGCGTAAGCCGAAAACCACAAACCAAACGACGATGGCATGGCAATTTGTAAATGGGTATAACCCGGCAGTAGCACTTCTTTATACTGTTCGGCCAAAGAAATTAGCAAATCGAATAATTCACACACTTCTGTTTGAATCTCAGCCAAGGCATCTTTTACATATAAGTGCACATCT
>CAZGZH010000111.1:0-5630 GCA_964529645.1 uncultured Flavobacteriaceae bacterium | reverse complement strand
GTCCCAATAATAGGATCGCCGCCAATACCAATAGCTGTAGTAATACCTAAACCTTGTTTTACAACTTGATCAGCCGCTTCGTAAGTTAATGTTCCTGATTTAGAAACAATACCTACAGTCCCTTTTTTAAAGACAAAACCAGGCATAATACCTACTTTAGCTTCTTCTGGTGTAATAACACCAGGACAGTTAGGACCTACTAAACGACAATCCATATTAGCGATATAATCTTTAACTTTTACCATATCTGCCGTTGGAATACCTTCTGTAATACAAATAATGACTTTTATGCCAGCGTCAGCGGCTTCCATAATAGCATCTGCAGCAAAAGCTGGTGGCACAAAAATTATTGAAGTATCAGCTTGCGTTGTTTTTACAGCATCTACTACTGTATTAAAAACGGGTTTTTCTAAATGCAGTTGACCACCTTTACCAGGTGTAACACCCCCTACTACATTGGTACCGTATTCTATCATTTGTGAGGCATGGAAAGTTCCCTCTCCGCCTGTAAATCCTTGAACAATTATTTTTGAATCTTTATTGACTAAAACACTCATGAGATTTTAAATTTTAATGTGCTACAAAATTAAGTTTTTGAAAAGGATTATTGAAATAAATAGCTTATTAATTACTATTTATTTTTTATCTCTTAAAAGATGCTTCAAGGCGACTATTTCTTTAAATTTAATCTTAGCTTCATCAGCAAAAGGTGTACCCAAATAAGTTTTACCGCCTGCTATAGATTTTGAAATTCCAGATTTACCCAAAATAATAGCGCCTTTACCTATAGTAAGACCGCTAGCAATACCAGCTTGCCCCCAAATAGTAACTTCATCTTCAATTATAACACAACCTGAAATACCTACAAAAGAGGCAATTAAACAGTGCTTGCCAATTACAGTATCATGGCCAATTTGTACTTGGTTGTCAATTTTAGTGCCTTCTTTTATTGTTGTTACCCCTGTTACTCCTCGATCAATTGTACAAGAAGCACCTATATCTACATTATCTTCTATTAAAACACTGCCGCAGCTTTTAAGCTTGTCGTAACCTGTTGGGCGTTTCTTGTAATAAAAAGCATCGGCTCCTAAAATACTGCCGCTGTGAATAGTGACATTATCTCCTAAAGTAACACCATCATAAAGGCATACACTTGGATGAATAACACAGTTTTTACCAATTGTTACATTGTTCCCAATAAAAACATTGGGCTGAATTATGGTGTTTTCTCCTATTTTAGCCGTTTCAGCTACAGCTGACAAGGCTGGGGTAAAAGCTTTAAAATGTTGTGTTATTTTATTAAAATCACGAAAAGGGTCATCAGAAATGAGTAAAGATTTGCCTTCTGGACAAGTGACTTCTTTATTAATTAGTATTGTTGTTGCCTTTGAATTTAAGGCCTTGTCGTAATATTTAGGATGGTCTACAAAGACGATGTCTCCTTTTTCTACAACGTGAATTTCATTGATACCTGTTATTTCAAAATTTGCATTGCCAACAAATGGGCAGCCTATTAAATCGGCAATAAATTTTAAATTTTGGGGTGATTTAAATCGCATAAAACCAAATAACTATTGTTTGACACGTTCTAAATAGTTGCCTTTTTCTGAATCAACTTTTATTTTATCTCCTTCATTTATAAAAAGTGGTACATTAATACTAGCACCCGTTTCTACCGTGGCAGGCTTAGTAGCATTTGTAGCTGTATTTCCTTTTACGCCTGGTTCTGTATGTGTCACTTCTAAAATAACACTTGCGGGCATATCTACAGATAGTGGCATCTCATCATCAGCATTAAAAATGATGGTCACAATTTCTCCTTCTTTCATTAAATCTGGCGCATCCAATACTTCTTTTTGAAGTGATATTTGATTATAATCTACCGTATTCATAAAGTTATAAGAATTACCATCAGCATATAAAAACTGGAATTTATGTGTTTCTACACGCACTTCCTCTAATTTTCTACCAGATGGGAAAGTATTGTCTAAAACACGCCCTGTTGTTAAACTTTTAAGTTTTGTTCTAACAAAGGCAGGTCCTTTACCGGGTTTGACGTGTAAAAATTCTACGATTTTAAAAATATCGCTGTTATATCTTATGCATAATCCTTTCCTAATATCTGATGTTGTTGCCATAAATTGTTTTAAATAATTTTATTGTTTGTTTGTATAACCTTTCATAATACCACGCTGAGAATTACGTATAAATTCCATTATCTCATCGCGCTCTGTAGTTGCTTCCATCTCGGCTTCTATAATACCAACAGCCTGCGTATTGTTGTAATTTTTTTGATATAAAATGCGATAGATATTCTGAATTTCTCTAATTTTTGATGTATCAAAACCACGGCGTCTTAAACCAATAGAATTTATTCCAACATAAGATAAAGGCTCTTTAGCCGCTTTTGTATAAGGAGGGACGTCTTTACGAACAAGAGATCCGCCAGAAACCATTGCGTGTGCACCAATGTGGATAAATTGATGAATCCCTGCCAAACCGCCAACTATGGCGTGTTTGCCAACTTTTACATGTCCTGCTAAAAGCACACCATTTACAATAATGACATTATCTTCTAAAATACAGTCGTGCGCAATATGCGAAGTTGCCATAATAAGACAGTTTTTACCTATTTCTGTCTTGCCATAGGCTTTTGTACCTCTATTTATAGTTACACATTCTCTAATTGTTGTGTTATCGCCAATAGTAACTACAGAATCTTCATCTTCAAATTTTAAATCTTGCGGGATAGCAGAGATTACAGCTCCCGGAAAAATACGGCAGTTCTTACCAATACGGGCACCTTCCATAATGGTTACATTAGAGCCAATCCATGTGCCAGAACCTATTGTGACATTATTATTTATTGTTGCAAAAGGCTCTACTACTACATTGGTGGCAATTTTAGCACCGGGATGTATATAAGCTAAAGGTTGGTTCATGAATTTATTTTTTTACGATTTGTGCCATTAATTCTGCCTCAACAACTAATTTGTTATTGGCATAGCCATAGGCTTGCATATGACATATACCGCGTCTTATAGGTGTTATAAGTTCAGCTCTAAATAGAAGTGTATCTCCAGGTAAAACTTTACGTTTAAACTTTACTTTATCCATTTTCATAAAATATGTCAGGTAATTTTTAGGATCTGGAACAGTACTTAGTACTAAAATACCACCACATTGCGCCATAGCTTCTACTTGTAAAACACCTGGCATAACCGGTGCTCCTGGAAAATGGCCTATAAAGAATGATTCGTTCATAGTCACATTTTTCATACCCACAACATGTGTGTCAGATAATTCTAATATCCTGTCAATTAATAAGAAAGGTGGTCTATGCGGTAAAATTGTCATTATCTTTTCAATATCCATCAAAGGGGGTTCAGACAAGTCACAGCACGGCACTTTATTGCGTTTTTCTAATTTTATAATTTTCGATAATTTTTTAGCAAATTGTGTATTTACGGCATGTCCTGGTTTGTTGGCAATAACTTTACCTCTAATTTGAACTCCAACCAAGGCTAAATCGCCCACAACATCAAGTAATTTATGACGTGCGGCTTCATTAGGCCAATGCAAAGTTAAATTATCTAAAATACCATTTGGTTTTACTTTAACACTATCCTTTTTAAAGGCATGGCGTAGTTTGGCCATTGTCTCTTCAGATAATTCTTTATCTACATAAACAATGGCATTGTTTAAATCGCCTCCTTTAATTAAGTTATTGTCAAGTAGCATTTCTATCTCGTGCAGAAAACTAAATGTACGTGCATTAGCTATTTCTTTTTTAAAATCTGAAACCTTGTTTAGCGTCGCATTTTGTGTCCCTAAAATTTTAGTACCAAAATCAACCATCGTCGTTACTTCATACTTGTCAGAAGGCATCACTATAATTTCACTCCCCGACTCAGTATCTTTGTATGAAATAATTTCTTTAACAACATATTCATCTACAAAAGCTTCTTGTTCTACTATTTCAGCTTTCTCTAAAGCTTCTATAAAAAACTTAGAAGAACCATCCATTATTGGTGGCTCTGCGCTGTCTATATCAATAATTATATTGTTAATTCCCTTACCAACAACAGCTGCTAGTACATGTTCTGATGTGTTAATAGTGACGCCATTTTTTGCAAGATTTGTACCCCGTTGCGTATCTACAACATATTCGGCTTTAGCTTCAATAACAGGGTTTCCTGCCAAATCTACCCTAACAAAAGCATAACCATGATTTTCTGGAGCTGGTTTAAAAGTAAGATTTACTTCTTTTCCAGTATGGAGTCCAACACCCGTTAAATGCACTTCATTTTTAATTGTTTTTTGTTTGATAGTACTCGTATTCATTAATCTTTCTTTATATTTTTTAATTCTTTTTCTAACATATTGACTTTATCGGCAAGTTTTGTGAGGTTTTTAAAGTGAACGTAAGATTTATTATAATCTGAATAAGGTAAAGCGGGGCTACCTTGTACAACTTCATAATCTTTTAAATTTCTACCGATACCCGATTGTGCTTGAATTTTAACAAAATCGCCTATTACCAAATGTCCCGCAAAGCCAACTTGACCACCAATCTGACAATTCTTGCCAATTTTTGTGGATCCCGCAATGCCTGTTTGGGCCGCAATTACTGTATTTTCGCCTATCTCTACATTGTGTGCAACCTGTATATGATTGTCTAATTTAACACCTTTGCGAATTATTGTAGAACCCAAAGTGGCACGATCTATTGTTGTATTAGCACCAATGTCGACATTATCTTCAATTATGGCATTACCAATTTGAGGAATTTTATCGTAATTACCCTCAGTATTTGGGGCAAAACCAAATCCGTCTGAGCCAATTATAGCGCCAGAATGAATTGTACAACTATTGCCTATGATACTTTCGGAATACACTTTAGCACCAGAAAACAACATTGTATTGTCTCCAATAATGGCATTATCTCCTACAAAGACATTTGCATATATTTTTACATTGTTACCTATTTTTACATTGGCACCTATTGAAGAAAACCTACCTAAGTACAAATGCTCGCCAATTATCGCTGTTTTATCTATATAACTGCCCCCTTCTATGCCTTCCTTATTGTTTTTTACTTCATTGTAATACGATAACAATTTTGAAAACGCTTTATAAGAATCGGCAACTTTTATGAGTGTTGCTTTTATTTCTTTTTCTGGAACGAATGAATTATTTACTATAGCGATAGAGGCATTTGTTTCGTATAAATAAGGGGTGTATTTTGGATTTGACAGAAATGTTAAAGACCCTTCTTCTCCTTCCTCAATTTTAGAAAGTTTAAAAACTTCTACATCTGGATTGCCTTCAATTTTTCCCTCAAGTAATTCAGATATCTGGGTAGCTGTAAATTTCATTGTGCAAAAATATAAAAAATAAAATGGTTTATGTACCTCTAGAGTTCTTTAGGATAATACACAAAATATTTTACAATAGGTTTAGTTAATGTTTCTGAGCGGTTAAAATCTGAGGCTTTTAAAAAGCTACTTACTTTACCATTTTTAAAAACTATTTTTATGGGGTTATTATTTTTATCGTATGCCAAATTTATAATTTTATCCTAATGTACAAAATATTCAATTTCTTTCCCAATTCCTGGAGCGAGACCT
>CAZGZH010000110.1:0-5675 GCA_964529645.1 uncultured Flavobacteriaceae bacterium | reverse complement strand
AACCCAGCTCGTTTTAAAAGAAGAAGAATTAAAGTTTTTGAAAATGCAGATTCATCCTCATTTTTTGTTTAATACTTTAAATACCCTTTACGGATTTGCCTTAAAAAAAGCAGATGAAACCCCCGAAATGATATTAAAACTCTCTAATTTATTAGACTATATTTTATATCAAATAAACAAACCTTTTGTATCTTTAAGTGACGAAATAGGGCATATTGAAGACTATATTGCCTTAGAAAAAATGCGCTTTCACGATTCGTTAAAAATTGAAATTGACAGTCAGAATGTCAATGGCAATTTACAAATTGCTCCCATGCTCTTGTTGCCATTTGTTGAAAACAGTTTTAAGCATGGCGCCATTATTGATAAACTTCTAGAAATTTACATTACAATTAAAACACATGAAAGTGGTATTGAATTTATTATTTCTAACACGCATAATTCCGAAAAACAAACAGTTAAAGGCATTGGCCTTGAAAATATAAAGAAACGATTAGAAATGTCATATCCAAATCGTTATACACTGGTTATAAATAATTCGGTCAATTATTTTAAAGTAGTCTTAAAATTACAAACACATGAAAATTAACTGTCTTATAGTAGATGATGAAATCATTGCACGAGAAATATTAGAGACTTATACAACTAAAATCCCCCAGCTCAATCTGGTTAAAAGTTGTCAAAACGCTGTCGAAGCTCTTGAAATACTCAACACAAAAAATATAGACTTATTGCTATTAGACATTAATATGCCCAATATTTCTGGCTTGCAATTGGCCAAAGCCACAAGTAAAAAAACAGCTGTTATTTTTACAACGGCCTATCGTGAGTATGCCCTTGACGGATTTAATTTACAGGCTGTAGATTATTTATTAAAACCCATCTCATTCGATAGGTTTTTAAAAGCTATAAATAAATATTTTAGTCTGAATTCTCAACAAAATCCCATAAATAATATTGTTTCTAGCACGCAAAAAGCTAATGATTTTATTTTTATCCGTTCTGATAGAAAAATGATAAAACTAAATTTTGACGCCATTTTATATGTTGAAAGTCTGAGCGATTATGTCAAAATATTTACCACAGAAACAATGTTTATAACTAGAGAAACCATTACAAACATTGCCTCTAAGCTACCTCAAAATGCTTTTTTAAGAATTCACCGTTCCTATTTAGTGGCTATCAGTAAAATTGATTCTTATACAAAAGAACTCGTTGAAGTTAACAATAAAGCTTTACCTATAAGTAGGAGTTTTAAAACAAATGTCTTAAGCATACTTGAAAACATTTAAAATACTGACTGTTTTGTTAAACTTCTGTTAAGGACAAAACTATATTACAAGTTTAAAGTCTTATACATTAATTTTACAAAATCAATTTAAAGCCATGAAAAAACTTTCTCTATTTTTAATTTGCTTTTTGCTCTTGTCTCATGTAACTGTCTTTTCTCAAATGCAAGTTGGCGGAGGTGCTGGTAAAAAAGGCTTCTCACAATCTCAAAGACCCGATGGTCAAGGTGCTTCAAATTTAAGTATTGATAAGATGACGCAACTCAACACCTTTGACGCCTCAAAAGTAATAAAAGCCTTGAAAGTTAAGACAGATGCTAAAAAACTGACAATAATCTACGGTTTAGAAACTTATAACAACAAGCTTATAGAAATAAAAGCTTTTAATAATGACATTCTAACAACTGCAAAAAAATTCCTAAAAAGTAAAATAAAGGAATCTAAAAGTGTTAGAGATCCTCTTATAATGAATGAAGCCCGTGTTAAATTAAGAAAAATGCTGGCACCTATTATTAAAAAAGTATCTCAACAAAAGAAACTCTTAAACCAAACTTTTAAAAAAGAACTCACAGAAAAAGAATACGGAAAGTGGTTAAAATATTTAAAAAGTAAAACCCATAAAAAGCCTAATCAAAATCAGCTAAACAGTCACTCAAAAAATGGAAGAGGTCAAGGTAAAGGAAGGCAAAATTATTAACTATCTAAAATACTTTTTTATAACTTAACCAATCTGCTGGTGTATTTAAATTCATAATAACCTGTCTGTCACTGCAAATTATTTTTTTAATTTCTTTTTCGGGTTCTAATGCTATTAATTTATCTAATCTGTTATTAGAAGCCTTATTTATAAGCTTCTTTACAAATAGATAGTTAATTTTTACAGGATGCCCACTTTGCCCCTTAAATAGTGGCTTTACAATTTGAGTTTCAGTTATAAGAATATTCTTTAATTCTTTTGAATTTAAAATGGGCACATCAATAGGGCAAATTAAAACATCACTAGATTTATTAAGGGTTTTTAAAGCGTATTGAAGTGTAGAAAAAGAGCCTAATTCTGGATTAGTACTCTGTACAACTGAAATTTGTAAACCCTTAAAATCAATTGACGAATTTAAAGCTTTTCGCAGTACTGGGATCGCTTTATAATAAGTATCAGCGTCATATCCTAACCCAATTATAATTTCTTTAATACCACCTGCTTTTAGGCGGATAAAATGTTCTAACAACCAAAAGTGACAGTTATAATCTAGCAATCCTTTAGGACGTCCCATGCGCTCTGACTTCCCTCCTGCCAATATTATAGCGACACACTTTTTTTGAGACATTTACCTATTTTAAACTAAATCAAAATCACTTAATGGCAAACTGCGATAACGTTTTCCCGTGGCATTAAATATAGCGTTAATCAAAGCTGGTGCTATGACGGGCACACCCGGTTCTCCCACTCCCGTAGCTGGATTATTGCTCTGAACAATTTCTACATCAATTTCTGGCAACTCTGGCATACGTAACATTTTATAATCGTCAAAATTACTTTGCTCTATGGCGCCGTTTTTAGCTGTTATTTTACCGTAAAAACTCAATGATAAGCCAAATACAGCCGCTCCTTCGAATTGCGATTTAACCGTGTTTGTGTTCACAGCCAGACCACAATCTAAAGCTGTATGGATATTATGAACTTTAAGTTTATTCTTTATTACAGAAACCTCAATAACAGAGGCCGTATAGGTATAAAAACTATAATGCACAGCCAATCCCATACCGTGTCCTTTTGGTAAAGTTTTGCCCCATTGGGCATTTTTAGTAGCTATTTTAAGTACTTTTTTTAAGCGTTTTGTATCTTGTTTAAAAGGCGCATTTGATGCGATAATTCTATCCTTTCCAATCATTTTTAAACGGAATTGTAAGGCATCCTTTTTAGCGGCTGCGGCCAACTCGTCTGCAAAAACATTACTGGCAAATGCGTGGTAAATATTAGCGACAGAACGGTACCATCCAATACGTACATGGGCTTCGGCTTGACCGTTTTCGCAACGGAAATTAGGCAGGTCAAATGGCGTATTTATAAGCCCCATATCAAATTCAAACCCTGCACCGTAATCTTTCCCTTTAATAAAGGTTGAATAGATTGACGGGAAACTGGAGCGCTGTAACCATCCTGACACTTTGCCATTCTCAAGACTTCCCTTTAAATATTGCGCACTAACAGCATGGTAATAACTGTGTTGTATATCGTCTTCACGTGTCCAAACAACTTGCACTGGTGCTTTGGCTGCTTTAGACAACAAAGCGGCTTCTACAGCAAAATCTGGTTTAGATTTACGGCCGAATCCACCTCCTAAAAAAGTGACGTTTACAGTGACATCTTCTTCCTTGATACCTAAATTAACCGCGACTTCTTTTTTGGCTGTTTGCGGATCTTGTAAGGGTGCGTATATTTCACATTTACCTTCTTTAAAATCGGCTGTGGCATTGGGTACTTCCATGGGAGCATGAACCAAATGTGGTAATTGATAGGTGGCTTCTATCAGCTTATCAGCTTTAGCAAAAGCTGTACTGACATCTCCTTTATTAATAGCAACAACGGCGTCATTTTGAGAATGTTTTGTCAACATTTTCATATAGGCATCGCTATTATATGAGGCATTTTTACCATTCTCCCACTCTATTTCAAGCAAATCTTTTGCAAAGAATGCGGCCCACGTATTTGTAGCAATAACGGCTACACCACCCAATGGACCAAAGGGACGGTTTATTTTGGGTATTTCTACAACTTTTATAACACCTGGCACATTCATAGCCGCATCAGCATTGTATTTTTTAACAGTACCAAAGGTTACTGGGCATCTGGCGATAGTTGCAAATTTCATATTTGGCAAACGGATATCAATACCAAATTTGGCTTTTCCTTGCGCATAATCTAACACATCTTTACTCACAAGACCTTTTCCTATATATTTAAAATCTTTAGGATCTTTTAATGGGGCTTCTTTGGGCACTTCAATTAAAGCTGCTTTGGCTACTAAATCACCATAAGCTAATTTTTTGCCACTTGACGTGTGTAAAATAAAATGATTATCGGCTTTACATTCTGAAGCAGGAACTTTCCAAGTCTTTGCCGCTGCTGTTATGAGCATAGCCCGTGCCACAGCTCCCATTTTACGCATTGGATCTATAAAAGTCCGTACACTGCGCGAGCCATCAGTATTTTGATTGCCAAATTTGGCATCGCCAGTAGCTTGTTTTATGCTTACACGCTGCCAATCGGCTTCCATTTCATCAGCAATAATAGAGGTTATTGACGTCCTGACACCTTGACCCATTTCAGATCGTGAAGCAATTAAAATCACTTCGCCATCAGCTTTAAGCTGGATAAATAAATTAGGACTAAAGACCTCAGCATCGGTCAATAAATCTTTAGCCAAAGCTTTTACAGGTTGACTACAAGCCAATACCAGTCCGCCAGAAGCGAGTCCTAATCCCTTTAAAAAACTACGGCGGCTTATATTTTTTATATCAGTCATGAGTTGGGATTTTAGAATTAGTAGCTGCCAATTTTATGGCTTGTTTTATGCGTTTATAAGTACCACAACGACAAATATTACCTGCCATAGCGTTATTTATTTCTTCGTCGTTTGGATTGGGGTTTTCTTTTAAAAGTGCGGCAGCACTCATTAATTGCCCGGGCTGACAATAGCCACATTGGGGTACATTTAGAGTTTCCCAAGCTTTTTGCAAATTGGCAAAGGTGTCTTCTAAACTTTCTATAGTGGTAATGTTTTTGCCTATAGCCACCAAAACAGGCACTTGGCAAGAACGAATAGGTTGGCCATCCATCCAAACGGTACAAGCACCACACAGCCCTTTGCCACAGCCGTATTTTGTGCCGGTAAGTCCTACCAAATCGCGAATAGCCCACAAAAGGGGCATATCTGTAGTGGCATCGATAGTATATTTTTTGTTGTTAATAGTGAGTGTGAGCATAAAGTGGAAATTTAAAGTAGGTAAACTTAGTGAATAAAAATCAGGAAAGCAATTTGCCCAATAATAAACTATATTTGTGCTAATAATTGATACACCGAAATGGCACGTCTAAAATTTGTATTACCCAGTCTGTTTTTCTTGATAATTTACACTAAAACGCATGCACAAAACTTCAATTTAAATAAGGCACAAAGCAGCTTAATAGTAGAGGGAACTTCTAGTCTACACGATTGGTATTTAAAGGCTACTGATATGAGTGGGCAAATCAATTTTAACCTAGACTCTGTATTACACATTAAAAAGCTGACTTTACTTGTACAGGTTATGGGTTTAAAAGGAGAGCGGAAGAGCACACGTCTGAACTCCAGTCACTCCGGAGAATCTCTGATGCCGACGTCGACC
>CAZGZH010000109.1:0-5683 GCA_964529645.1 uncultured Flavobacteriaceae bacterium | reverse complement strand
TTTGTTAAAGGCCACATTCATATAAAAAGCTGTTATTTTTGTTTGGCTAAAGTACAAAAATGTATGCTAAAATTAACGATACTTATTTTGCTAAAAAATCATGTATTGTATTAAGCTAATAATTCCGATATTTACATTCTCAAAAAAATCTTTATGAAAATGATGAATAAAAATACAGTTTTAGGATATGCCACTTTAATTATGATAATTGTAGGATTTGGTTTAATAGGATTAGGCGCTTTTAGATATAATGACGTAGCGGGATGGGGTTTTGGCGCAGTTGGTGTAGGCTTCTTTGCTATTGCATGGGTATTTAATGCGCTAAAAGGAAGGGTTTGATTTGAAATTCCAAAAACCAAATTCCAAAAATCAAATCTCAAATAATAAATACTAAGTCACCCTGAACCACGCCCGAGGCAGGCGGGCGCAGTCGAAGGGCTGAATATTAAATCATCAACTTAAAACTAATAACTACTTAAATGGCCGACGATAAAAAAATAATCTTCTCGATGTCTGGTGTTAGCAAAACTTTTCAAGGTGTAAACAAACCAGTTCTTAAAAATATATATTTGAGCTTCTTTTACGGTGCTAAAATTGGGATTCTTGGTTTAAATGGATCAGGTAAATCTACTTTACTTAAAATTATAGCGGGTTTAGACAAAAATTATCAAGGCGATGTGGTATTTTTACAAGATTATTCTGTGGGCTATTTGGCACAAGACCCACAGCTCGATAACACCAAAACTGTTTTGGATATTGTTAAAGAAGGTGCTGCAGAAACCGTTGCTATTCTAGACGAATACAACAAAATAAACGATTTATTTGGTTTAGAAGAATATTATTCTGATGCCGACAAAATGGATAAACTCATGGCGCGCCAATCGGCTTTACAAGATCAAATTGATGCTGTTAATGCTTGGGAACTCGACACCAAATTAGAAATTGCCATGGATGCTTTACGCACGCCTAGTGGCGATACGCCTATTGAAAATTTATCGGGAGGTGAGCGCCGTCGTGTAGCTTTATGCCGATTGCTTTTACAAGAACCAGACGTCCTTTTATTAGATGAGCCTACCAACCATTTAGACGCCGAGTCGGTGCATTGGTTAGAACATCATTTACAGCAATATAAGGGCACTGTAATAGCCGTAACACACGATCGCTATTTCCTTGATAATGTAGCGGGCTGGATATTAGAATTAGACCGTGGCGAAGGCATTCCTTGGAAAGGCAATTACTCATCTTGGCTCGACCAAAAATCTAAACGTTTAGCACAAGAATCAAAGCAGGCATCTAAACGTCAAAAAACGCTTGAGCGCGAATTAGAGTGGGTGCGTATGGCAGCTAAAGGACGTCATGCCAAACAAAAAGCGCGTTTGTCTAATTATGATAAATTGCTGAATCAGGATCAAAAACAATTAGAAGAAAAATTGGAGATTTATATCCCCAATGGGCCACGTTTAGGCACAAATGTCATTGAAGCGACAAATGTTTCTAAAGCCTTTGGCGATAAATTACTGTACGAAGATTTAAATTTTATGCTCCCTCAAAACGGTATTGTGGGTATTATCGGCCCCAATGGTGCTGGTAAAACTACTTTGTTTAAACTTATTATGGGTGAGCTTAAAGCCGATAAAGGTGCTTTTAATGTGGGTGAAACCGCTAAAATAGCCTATGTAGACCAAGCGCACAGTAATATAGACCCCGAGAAAACTATTTGGCAAAATTTTGCCGACGAACAAGAACTCATTATGATGGGGGGTAAGCAGGTCAATTCACGTGCCTATCTCAGTCGTTTTAACTTTTCTGGGAGCGAGCAAAACAAAAAAGTAGCGATGCTTTCTGGCGGCGAACGCAACCGGTTACACTTGGCTATGACACTTAAAGAAGAAGGTAATGTGTTACTTTTAGATGAGCCTACTAATGATTTAGATGTTAATACTTTAAGAGCCTTAGAAGAAGGGCTTGAAAACTTTGCTGGCTGTGCCGTTGTTATCTCACACGACCGTTGGTTTTTAGATCGTATTTGTACACATATTTTAGCCTTTGAAGGCAATAGCCAAGTCTATTTTTATGAAGGCTCTTTTTCTGATTACGAGGAGAATAAAATAAAACGCTTGGGAGGCGATTTA
Organism: uncultured Flavobacteriaceae bacterium; assembly: GCA_964529645.1. Lineage (GTDB taxonomy): Bacteria > Bacteroidota > Bacteroidia > Flavobacteriales > Flavobacteriaceae > CG1-02-35-72. Next base: position 3,551 of record CAZGZH010000109.1, on the reverse strand, counting down.
ATACCTAAACGTATTAAGTATAAAAAATTGGTGCGGTAGAAGTTACAAATCGTCCGTAAAATGTTCTTTTCTTTTCGGTTTAGAAAATTTTTCTTTATTGTACTCCTTTGATTTTCCTTTGGCTACTGAGAGCGAATTCCAATTATTATTTTGGATTATTTTTCCGATAAATACAATTTGCCCAATATGATATGAATAATGACAAAGCTGTCTATTTATTGCTTCCGATATTGAGTGTCCCATATTTCGGATATAAACTTCTTTTTCAAGATCTTTTTCAGTTAGAGATTCTATAGCTTTGAACAGGCATTTCCAACCCTCGTGCCATTTTGATACTAATTCTTTTTTTGTTTTTATATCGTTATTAAATTCTTCATCTCTTTTCCGCCATTCTTTTTCTCCATCAGTTGTCAAGAAATCAGTCCAACGCGAAAGCATATTTCCGTTGAGATGTTTTACAATTGTAGCAATGCTATTACTTTCTCTATTTATTTGCCAAAACAATTTTTCTTCGGGTATTTCCTCGAAAGTTTTTTCACCTAGCATTTTATAATATTCAAATTGCTTTTTCACACTTTCTAAATAAAAATGCATCTTTTTCTGTTTTTTTTAATTGCTTATAAGGGGTTGTATCTCAACAAATATAACTATTTATCGGTTTATATGGTTGTTTAGTTGAGTGTTATATTATAATGAGAAACTTCGACTTCACTCAGTATGAAAAATTATAATACATTGTATAAAAAAAGCCTCATTTTGAGGCTTTTTTTATTTATAAGGCTCTTACCTTATTAAAAAGAATGTTATTTTCGAGATGAATGTGTTGAAATAGGTCGTTTATAAATTCATCTAATTTAAAATAAAGGGCTTTATAAGTATTACAAGCCCACTCAGGCGTTGTAAAATTGTTACTTAAAGCCATTATTTCTTTAGCGTATACACCTACTTCTTCGTGCTCATGCTCCATCATATGCATAGGAGCCTCTAAAGTCCCGAAAGGGAAAGCTTGATTTTTATCTTTCACATAAGCTTTTATGGCTGGGAAAAGAATCCCTTCTTCTTTCATTAAATGGGGTTGTAAATCAGCAGCCATTTTTTCATACAGAGCGGCTATTTTAACTACTTCTGGAGCGTGATCGCCGTGTACTTTAGCAACTTTTTGAGCAAATTCATCAATAATGTTTAAGTTTTCTGTTACATATTTATGATGTACATTTACGATATAGTCTATCAAAAAGGGGATATCCCAATCTTTAAAATTTAAATTATTAGATTCTTTAGACGAAACAGTAGAATTTAAATCGGCTATAAGTTTTTCAGTATTAATTTCATTTCTGCTACAGGCCTCAGCAATACTTATACCACCGCCACAACAAAAGTCTAGATTGTATTTTTTAAAGACACTGGCTTTACTAATATCTTCGGTTACAACTTCTGCAATTGTTTTATTTAATATATTTTCCATACTCATTTTATTTAGATGGCAAAAATACAAAAAAACATTAATAAAAGATAAAAATATCTTTATTTATATTATAATAATTTTAAATCTTCTTTTAAGAGGAGTAGGGTATTATTAATAAGTCTATTTACAGTAGTTTTATTAGATAACAGCAAGGTGTTAAATTTTGTAAAATCAGTATTGTCAGCTTCAGGATTCTCAAGACTTTCTATATACTTAATAGTCTGTTTGGTTGCTAATATTATGCTTTGATATGTTTTTTTTGAAATGTAAATATTTTGAACAGCATTGTGGTTAAATTCTTGTTCTATAGTAGCATTAAGCAACAATTTATAATGCGCTATATTTTTTGAAATAGGTTTAATTCGTGTAACTAAGTTATCAATTTTAATTCGTTCTAAATACAGGGCAAATCTTTCAATAGCTTTAATTTTTAAAGGATAAAGTAGTTTTTTTCGCGCTAATTCTGCTGTTAAAACATCTCTTTTAATCGTGTTTTTATGGGCTATTTTTAAAAGTAAAACCCCTATAATTAGACCACTACAAATAATTATTAAAAAGAAAATTGACGCGAAGTAAAAATCGAAATACATAGTAATATCTAAAGATTAATTATTTCAAAAGTAAATTAAATAAATTTAAAAAAGTGGAATCTATGACAAAAGTCATTTCCTTATGTGATAGTTGTCATAAAAGAAAATTACAGGATATAGTAAATTTGATATATTCTTAAAATTATGAAACTAAATTTAATTATTATGAAAAAAAGACTTTCAATTTTTATTTTATCCTTACTAACTAGCTTTGCTTTTGCACAAACAGGTCATGTTATGCAGGGTGTGGGTGCTTTTAATATGTCTATGGGTGGTGCTGCTACAGCTCAACCATTAGATATTAGTGGCGCATTGCAGTGGAATCCTGCATCAATATCAGTATTTAACGGTAAAATGCTTCAATTTGATTTAGGCGTTTTCTTCTCTTCTCCAGAGTTGAGTTCTTCTTTACCAGCTGGCATGTTAGGGCCTGGTGCTCCTGCTGTTTCTGGTACAACAAAAGATGCAAGAGGTATTTCTCCTATGCCTGCTTTTGCTATGGTTTGGGGAAAAGAAGGTAGTAAGCACACTTATGGTTTTTCTATGTTTGGTATTAGTGGTTTTGGTGTTACATTCCCCCAAGAAACTAACAATCCATTAAGTGCTAGTTTTAATCCTACAGCATCTTCAAATCCTATCCTTTATCCACAACAAGCCCGTGGTTTTGGCCGTTTAAGATCTAATTATCTTCTTATGCAAACTGGTTTTACATATGCTTATGAATTATCTGATAATTTTTCTATTGGATTTGAGCCAACTGTAAATTTTGCCATTTTAGAAGTAGATCCTAATCCAATCGCTTCTCCAAGCCCAACTTTAGGTTATCCTGAATCTGATGCTGCTAATGCCATAGGTGTAGGCGCACAAATAGGGATGTTTTACAATTCAGACTCTGGTTTTAAATTAGGTGTTTCTTATAAAACAGAACAATCATTTGGAGATTTAGATTTTTCAGGAAAATATTTAGACGGATCTACTGCGCCAAATACCAAGTTTAAAATGAATTATCCTGCTATATTTTCTGTAGGGATGGGTTATTCTACTGATAAATTTGATTTTGCTTTAGATTACCGCTCTGTAAATTACGAAAATGCCGATGGTTTTGCAGAAAAAGGATGGACAGCCACAGGTTCTGTAGCCGGATTTGGATGGCAAAATATTGATATAGTTTCTGTTGGTTTACAACTAAAACTTATTGATAAAATGCCTTTGCGTTTTGGTTATACATATAGCAGTAATCCTATTCAAAGTGAATTAGCTATGTATTCTGTAGAAGCAACAGCTGTTATTAAAAATGCTTTCCAATTTGGATTTGGTTACGAAGTAAGTGATAATTTAACTTTTAATGGTGTATATCATCACGGTGATAGTAATGGTGCCACAAGTGGCCCTATATTAAATCCGCAATTGGCTTCAGCTTCTAATCCTTACGGAGCCATTCCTGGTAGTAATGTGTCATACACAATGAAAACAGATTTACTAATGTTTGGTTTCAC
>CAZGZH010000108.1:0-5777 GCA_964529645.1 uncultured Flavobacteriaceae bacterium | reverse complement strand
AGAACCCGAAAATAAATCTGACTTTTTTAACCGCTTACTAACCACGACCTTTAAAGTCACCCAAGTTGATTTTATAAACCATTTTTACAAACATTCACTCATTAAAAATCGTATTATGATGACAAACAAAAACAAATCGAAACAAGTACTTAAACTCAAGTATTTACTATTAGTACCTGCGTTAGCAAGTATGTTATTTTATGTGTCTTGCCAACAAAAAAAGCAGACTTTTACTGAACAAGTCAATCAACTTAATAAAGAAATGTTAGCAAAAGATTCTTTATCAAAATCAGAGAAAAAAGCTTTTTTAGATTTAACTCTTAGATTTATAGGTAAAGCTCGAAATAAACCCGATAGCACTGTTGTTGAAGTTGAAGAAGTCTCTGATGTTCCTTTTGCTATAATTGAGCAACCACCCATTTATCCGGGTTGTGAAGATGCAGAAGATAAAAGAAAATGCTTTTCTGAAAATATAACTAAATTAATAAGCACAAATTTTAATTCTAAAATGGCTAAAAATTTAGGTTTAAAACCAACTAAATATTCTAAATTGAAAGGAGTAAGTTTGAACCCATATTTAAAGAGAATTTTTGTCATGTTTAAAATTGATAAAACAGGTCAAGTCGTAGATGTAAGGGCGCGCGCTCCGCATAAAAAATTAGAAGAAGAAGCTATTCGTGTAATAAACCTTATTCCAAAGCTTAAACCTGGATTTGATAAAGGTAAAGCAGTAGCTGTAAAATACAGTTTACCTATAGTATTTAATGTTCCAAAGTAACTAACACCTTTTAAAAAATTTAAAGCCGAGCCTTAGTGTTCGGCTTTTTTATTTAATTTTTCTTACTTTCACCTTGTGAAAAATAAGCGCACTCATATCTATTTATTGCTGACAATTTTGAGCTTGTTATTTTTAACATCTTGCAATTACTTTTTCCCCAAAAAAGCATCCCAAAACACACTGACAATCGATACGGTTATAGACTTTACTACCGTTGACGCGTATCCACTATTTCCTGCGTGCGCGCATATTCCCGACAGAGCCAAACAAAAAATTTGTTTTCAAATAAAAATGGCCGAACACATTAACAATTTGTTAAAAAAACAACCCCTTAAAACAAAAACAGCTACTAACGACACGCTTTTAGTGACCTTAAAAGTGTTAAAATCGGGTAAAACGCAGTTTATAAAAGTAAGTTCAAATAGCAACAACAAAGATTACGAAAAACTATTAGACAGTCTATTAAAAAAGACCGCTGATAAATTGCCCACTCTACAGCCCGCCATAAAACGCGGTATGCCTGTTACTACGCAGTTTGAATTACCTGTGATTATTCAAAATTAAACTTATTTTTATATAACGCAGATAACGCAGATTTTTAAGATTTACGCTGTCTAATCTGTGACATTCATAACAATCTGCGTGCTATTTTTTAAACTGCCTTTCTTTCCAAGTATAGCCTTTAGTAAATCCTAAAAAAACACTTGTTACACTAAAAAGTGGATATAAAAAACTGCTCAACACATAACTTTTTATGACGGTTTCTTGTTTAAAAAAGCGCGCCATTGGGTATAAAATCAAGGCGTCAATATTAAATTTAACCAAAAAAATCAGTCCAAATAACTTGGAACTAAAAAGGCCTAATACACTTAAAACAGCTAAGCTTATCAACAACAAATTCATGGCAAATACAATAACCCCAATCATTTTAATAGTGCTGTTTTTATAAGAAGTGGCTTTGGCAGCCCAACGGGTACGCTGAGACAATAAAGCTTTTAAGTTAGGCTCTGAATTAGTTGTTACAACCGCCTCTAAGCTATTTAAAACACTGAGCTTATCGGGATGTTTTTTAAAAGCGGCTTCTAATAAAAACATATCGTCACCACTAGCAATATTCTGGTGGCTTTTAAATCCGTTGAGATCATAAAACAAGCTCTTGGCATAACACACATTGGCACCGTGACACAACATCGGTTTTTTTAAACCAAAAGTGCCTAATAAAGTGGCTTGTAAACTCAGTAAATCGAGACACTGAAAGTGGTTTAAAAAACTTTTTGAAAGTTTAAATTTAACCAATCCTGCTATAAATAACGGTGCGTCCTTTATTATTTTTTGATTGTACGCTTTAAGCCAATTTTTAGGCACTATACAATCGGCATCAGTAGTGAGAATCCAATCGAATTGAGACTTTGAAATGCCCAAAGTGAGGGCTGCTTTTTTGGGACTTGTATCAGAAACTTCAGAATCTATACACGTCAAATTGGGTAAGTCTGTTTTAAATTTAGCTATAATAGGTTTATAGTTGTCCGATGAAAAATCGTTGACCAAAATAATTTCGAATTGCGTTTTTGGATAGTCTAAATCGACAAAACTTTGCAATAATGGTTCTAAATTTTTAGCTTCATTTCTAAAGGGAATAATAACCGAAAACTGTGTTTTTATAGGAAAAGACTCTAAAACAAATGGTTTTAATTGACGCATACCCTGCCTTAAATACAACATCAACAAAATATATAAAATCGTTATAGAAACACTTGCAATAATCATACTTGAATTAACTTTTAGCCGGTTTAAACCGAATGACAAAATAGCCTCCTGCTACCGCCGGTAAAGCAAAATTACAAATCCACATTAACAAGCTGACTTGCATAACTAACAGAGGTGCAACACCTAAAAAACCAAAAACAAAAATAGCCGCCGAACCTTTTACCAACCAATCGGTCAAGCTTAAACTCGGCCAAATAGAGGCCAATAAATACATGCTAAAAATGGCCATCATTGTGGGGAAGTAGGCTATTTCTAAACCTGAAATAATACTCAACAAGTAGAATTGATGGCTAAAAATGAGATAGCGCAAAACAGATAAAAACCCAATTTTAGTAAATAAATTGGAGGGTTGATTTCTATAAAAATCCATTATTTTTTTTAGCCAAACCCTTCCTTTTTTAAAGCTTAAAAAAATAAAAAAGAGAATACTTAAAAATGCAACAACTTTAAAATTAACGGATAATTTTACAGGATAGTTAAGACTTAAATAAACCAATCCTATAACACCAAAAAGGATTGTTGTTCCTAATTGGAATCCGTGTCCAATAAAGTTTAAAGCAATAATTTTTATTGTCTTTTTTTTGTCAAAATACAGGCTTTTGGCTAAATAATCGCCCACTCTGTTGGGTGTTATCATAGAAGCCGTTAGAGCACTTAAACTTTGTTTGGAAGCCGCCACAAAAGTTATTTTTTGTTGTGTGTTGACCAATATGTGCCACTTTAATATTTCTAAAAACCAGTTAAAAATACTCAAACTAATCGCCAATAAAAAGAGTATTTTATTTTTAACGAAACGCATTTTTAAATCGGTAAAGTTAAAACCACTATTTAAATGGTTGCTTTCAAACAATCGGCTGTAAATAAAATAGCCGGCGCCTAGCAAAACAATAATTTTGACAAGAATGCTTAAAGCGGATTTAAATGTGGGTTTTAAATTGTACATTTGACTACAAATAAACAACTATTTGGCTTCAGAAAAAATCATATTAGGTATAGATCCCGGCACCACCATCATGGGTTTTGGCTTGATTAAGGTCAGCGGTAAAAAAATGACCTTTATTCAGATGAACGAATTACAGCTTAAAAAGCTCGACAATCACTACATAAAACTCAAATATATTTTTGACCGTACCCTCGAATTAATTGACACTTACAATCCGGATGAAATTGCCATTGAAGCCCCGTTTTACGGCAAAAATGTTCAGAGTATGCTCAAATTAGGGCGCGCCCAAGGCGTCGCTATGGCGGCAGGCTTATCACGACAAATACCGATTACCGAATACCTGCCCAAAAAAATTAAAATGGCCATAACCGGTAACGGTAACGCCAGTAAAGAGCAAGTCGCTAAAATGTTACAGAGCTTACTCGGTTTAAAAAGCCTCCCCAAAAACCTCGATGCAACGGATGGTTTAGCAGCTGCCGTATGTCATTTTTATAATCAAGGAAAAATAGCTGTTGGTAAAAATTATACAGGATGGGCAGCATTTGTAAAACAGAATGAAGAGAGAGTTAAAAAGTAGTAATTCAGTAATCAGCGTTCAGTAATCAGTAAAATTGATAGTATTATGAAATTTCAAGATTTATTAGCTTATAAAAAGTCATTTGAATTGGCAATGCAAATTTTTGAAATGACTAAATCTTTCCCGAAAGAAGAACAATATTCACTCATAAGCCAAATTAGAAAATCATCACGAAGCGTTTCAGCAAACATCTCAGAAGCCTATAGAAAAAGAGTATATCCCAAACACTTTTTAAGTAAATTGACAGATAGTGATGCCGAAAATTCTGAAACACAAACTTGGTTGGCGTTTTCTAAAAGATGTAATTATATAAAAAAAGAACTGTACAATAATCTTTTAAAAGAGAGTGAAGAAGTTGGAAAATTGATAAATTATATGATTAGAAATCCTCATAAATTTGGCGTCAAAACTGACCACTGAACACACTGAACACTGAACCTATGGGGGCTTTATACATCCACATTCCTTTTTGCAAGCAAAAATGTTATTACTGTAATTTTCATTTTTCTGTGTCGCTCAAGCGGAAAGCTGATATGGTAAAAACTTTAGTCAAAGAATTAGTTTTGCGTAAAGATGAACTAAAAATACCTGTTGAAACCATCTATTTTGGGGGCGGCACACCCTCATTATTGACGCATGACGATTTAAGATTTTTGATTGACACAATTCATCAAAATTATACCGTTATTGACAATCCCGAAATTACCTTAGAAGCCAATCCAGACGATTTACATCAAATGTCATTCCGACAGAACGAAGTGACGAGGAATCTCTTTGAATCTTACCGCCAACTAAGTATCAACCGATTGAGCATAGGTATTCAATCTTTTTATGATGAAGATTTACAATTTATGAACCGCGCCCACAATGCCGATGAAGCTATCAATTGTTTAAAAGAAGCCACGCAATATTTTAATTATATTACAGTAGATTTAATTTATGGTATCCCCAATCTTACTTCCAAAAAATGGCGTCATAACCTGCAAACTATTTTCGATTTAGGTATCAAACATTTGTCGGCTTATGCCCTAACAGTCGAACCTAAAACAGCTTTAGCTAGCTTTATAAAGTCGGGTAAATACCCCCCTGTTGATGACAATTTAGCCCTTGAACATTTTAATATTTTAGTCGAAGAAACTAAAAAACACAATTTTATTCAATACGAAATATCCAATTTTGGTAAAGAAGGTTATTTTTCAAAACACAATACATCCTATTGGCAAGGTCAGCATTATTTAGGTATTGGGCCATCGGCGCACTCTTTTAACGGCACAAGTCGCAGTTGGAATATTGCCAACAATGCTTTGTATTTAAAATCTTTGGCGCAAAATAAATTACCTAATGAAACAGAAATACTATCTCAAAAAGAGCAATTTAACGAAACTATTATGACGGGTTTACGCACTATATGGGGTGTAGATTTAACAGCTATTGAAAAAGATTTCGGAATACAGTTTAAAACCCAACTTTTAGAACAGGCTCAAAAACACATCAGTCAAGGTTTGCTAGAAATTGATAAATCCCAAAAACTCAAAATCACTCTAAAAGGTCTCTTTTTAGCTGACGGCATTGCATCCGATTTATTTGTAGTTTAAGTTACATATAAAACTATTTAGAGCTTGTATATTTGCATCTCAAAATTTAAGATAAAAACAAATGCAAATACTTATAAAATTTGATGCGGAGGGTAAAATTGTACCTTACTCAGAAGA
>CAZGZH010000107.1:2683-5783 GCA_964529645.1 uncultured Flavobacteriaceae bacterium | reverse complement strand
CTATTTAGTTCTTGTGGATTACTGAAATCAGTAATATCTGTTTCATTTCTATTAATTGTAAAATTAAGTTTATTAACAAGAATAAGAACTATTGCCCATATAAAATTAATCATACCTAAATTATCAATATAGAAAAAGAATATCGGAGTAGTGTTTAAATCAAAACTTAATACATTCTGGATCAAGTTTAACACTATCCAGTCTTTTATTGTTACAATAAATCCAGTAATAAATAAGAATATTATAAGACCAAAAGTAATAGTCCCAAAGAAACTAAACCAAGATTGTTCTTTAGATTTGAAAGCACTAAACAAACTAAACAAGAAAGTTGTAATAAAACCTAACAAGAAAAATAAATCATAAGGTATAATTAAATTTCTGTAACTTGTTAAACTATCATCTATATGTGTTGACATTTGCGAACTTATACCAATATTTGCTCCAACTTCTTGTGTTACATTATTTATCTTAGTTAAAATTAATTCATCGCCTACTTGAAAAATAAATACTGATATAAAAAAACCAAATATAGTAATCATAGTAAACAAGAATATTACACTAAATAACTTATTCATTTTTTAACCAACTCCAAAGCATATAACCTACTAGCTTTAACAAAACTAATTGGTTTATTCTTTTTACTTTTTTCTTTTTGTTTGATTATTATTAATTTCTCCATTTTCTTATCAATCCTTTTTAAAACTGTTTTACTCATTTTTTTTTTAACTCCATTTTCTTAGTTTTTGTTTCTACCCCTAAAACTTGTAACATAATAGTCCCTGAACCTAAAGGTATTGTTATAAGGACTACTGTTAATACATAAGTGAAAAAAACTACTAAAGGTAAATAAATACTTTCCCAGCTAACACTTCTAAATAAATATATAGTCATTAGAGGGAAAAATATTAAATATACTGCTTGAGGTATTTGAAGAACTAACATCTTAAACAATTTTTGGTATAGTTCTTCAGGTTTCCATTTATAACTAAACCATAATAAAGCCACTGAATATATAAATAATATTCCTAAAATAAACAATTTAATATTATACTCAAAATCAATATCTTTAGTAAAATTAATTATTTCAGTTGTTGAATTTGTTAATACCATATTATATTTATTATTTCTATTATTTTTAAACTTTTCTATTAACTAGGAATAAAACCTGTTATCTTTGTTGTTGTTTTGTTTTCTATTAAATTATTAAAGTTTTTACCCATTTTAGTTACAAGTTCAGCATTATCTATTACAATTTTAGAACATATATTAGTTAACTTTAATTGTTCTGCTTTGATTTTACCAAGATTACTATCATCATATTTTTGGTAGAAAATAGTTGAAGCATATAACAATAATAAAGTCCATATAATACCTATAGCTAGTAAAATTAAGGTTGAAGTTTCTATTAATCTTTTAGGTAAGAATTTATTTTCTTTGTTCCTTAATAAAATTCCTGCTTTTTTTACTACAGGCTCACTTGCAGTATGGATGGTTTCTGTATCGGTGTCCCATTTAAAAGGGAAAAAACTGTTACCTTTTCTCAAAAAATTAAAACATACTTGTCCTTTACTATCAAAATTCACATAAGATGCACTCTTAGAATATTTAAGTCCTCTTTGTTTTGCTTTTAATTTCATTAACAAAAATTCTAAATCCAAAGTGTTTGGCTCGTCTTCTTTATAATCTTCAATCTTTTTCTTTCTTATATCTTTTAATTTCTTTTCAGTTTCATTTATTTTAGTATTAATCTCTTTCTCGTCAAGTTTAACATTATCCCTTATATCTTGAGGGTATAATTCCATAAACTTTAATTCTTCATTATAAATAAAAGGGACTTTATCCTCATCAATATGTCTACTTGCTTGAAAAGTTCTTACTTCCCTAACACTAAACCCTACATCTTCCCATAATGTTACTTTAAAGTCTAAAGTAACATTTTTCTTTTGTTTGTTTGGCTCTTTAGAACCATCCTTTTTTTTATTTGTATTAAACCATCCCATTTTTTATTTTAAAGCGTTGCTTACATTACCCCAATTAATTAAAGAATTATTATTATTATTTGTTAATTCATTTATATTACTTAAATCTTTATATACAGAAGTTAAAACTTGTTTTATATTTTCTGTTCCTCTACCATCAATAATAATACCATAAAAAGTGCTTTTTAGTGTATCATATACATTTACCAAAGTTTCAATATGTTCTTCTTTTACACCATAATCAACTGAGGCATAAGTGATTTCTTTTAGACTTTCAAGCATATTAAAAGCGCTTTCTTCTGCAGTTACTTGAGAGAACATATTATGAAAATTAACTAAACTTCTAATTGAAGTTATATATAATAAAACAAATTCAGTTCTTGCTAATGGTTCTGATACTCTAACCCATTTTTTATTCCTTTTCTCAAAGCCTAATAATACTTTTCTTATATCGTGTAAAACTTTGTCAGGGTCGAAATCAGAAGCTAAAATATCTGACTTAACATTTTCGGAAGTCATATTTTGTTCTTGATTTTCTTCTGAATATTCGTTATCATCATTGACTGCTTGTTCTTCCTGATATATTTCTTCTTGATTAGCCATTATAATAAATATTGTAAGAATAATATATAAATGTTAGTAGAAATTGAGAATTAATTGTTTTTTAAAAAGTATTAAATATTAATACTTGAAAAGTAGAGAGTTTTATTCAACTGCTCCACCTTTACCTGATTTACCAAAGTTAAACTTAAAACCAAATACAAGCATAATTACAACAATAGCAATTAAACCTATAATTAGAGTAGCGTTTGTTTGGATAGAACCAGCATCTGTAATATATGAAGTTTCAAAACCTGCAATGGATGTATTCATTGCAGGTGAAACTGCTACAGTTCCTGATGTTGCTGTGTTCGCAATTGAACCAACAACAAGACCACCAATCATAAAAGATGCGTATAATCCGATAAAGATTACAAGCAATACTCCTAAGACTAAAGCCCCTTTTCTTAAACTATCTGTGTTTACCACTTTTTATATAAACCCCTTAAATGTTTTAAGGATAGTAATATTATGATTAAACTCATATATAAACTTTTGTTAACAAAAAATGTAACAAAAAA
>CAZGZH010000107.1:0-2583 GCA_964529645.1 uncultured Flavobacteriaceae bacterium | reverse complement strand
GTATAATTTATTATGGATGATATTACATTTTTAGATACTGAATTTGCTTTAAAAGGAGAAGAAAAGATAGATTATAAAACTATTTTATTTAAACAGATAGATTTTATTAGATTTTTAAGAACTCAAGATTTGGGAGATTATATTGTGTTTAGTTTTAATTCTAATACTACTGATGAAAAACTATGGTTGAAATGGTTACAAAATTCTTCAATGTATCAAAATGCAATTAAATCATTACAAAATCTAATAACAACATATCACGATGAAGAATACCAAATAAAAGTAGATAAAATAAAAGTTAAATATTCTAATATAAGAAAAGAAGAAGCTAAAAAGATAATAAACAAATATAAAAATAATTCTGTTCAAAGGATTAATCTTTTAAATCTAGCTAATAAAAAGAATAATATTATTAATACTCCCAAAGAATATGATGAATATTTTCAAGAGTGTTTAATGTTAATCCAAAGAGCAAAATTTATCGGTGGTAACGATTTTATCCAGGAAAGAATAAAGAAATGAGAAATAAAGTATATATAAATAAAAAAGGAAACGAAAATAATAATACTGGTATTTTTGGGAATTATATAAAGCAAAGAATAAATAAAAATAAAAATTTTATGTGTTGTATTACTGGACCAACTGGAAGTGGTAAAACCTATTCTGCTTTAAAATTTGCTGAACAATGGGATAAGAATTTTACTTCTGATAACATTGTTTTTACTCCTAAAGCATTTGTGGACTTGCTTAATAGTGGGACTTTAAAGAAAGGATCAGTTATTGTTGCTGATGAATTTGGAGTTAGTATGAATTCTCGTAACTGGCAAAGTGTAGCAAATCAAGTAATTAATTATGTATTACAAACTTTCAGGAGTAGAAACTATATAGTTTTATTTACTTCGCCTGATTTCTCTTTTATTGATGTTTCAGCTCGTAAATTGTTTCATTGTCATATGATGACTGAGGGAATAAACTTTAAACAAGAATTTTGTAATATAAAACCTTATATGTTACAAGTTAACCAAAGAAGTGGAGATATTTATTATAAATATTTGAAAACTGTAATAGAGGGAATAGGGACTAAAAAACTTAATAAAATAGAAGTAGGTTTACCCTCTAAAAAACTTATTAAAGATTATGAGAAAAAGAAGTTTGCTTTTGTTTCTGAACTAAACAAAGAGATAGAAGAAAAACTAAATGAAAAGAAAGAAGATAAAAAAGAAAATAAAGATAAGTTAATAGAAGATAGATGGAGAATAATTGATAACTTAGTTAAAAATGGAATTAAGACACTAGCTAAACAATCTGAATTTCTTGGAATAAAATCACATAGTTTAGGGGAGTGGAAAAAAAGAAACAATCGCACGCCAAATCCTACTTTATCTATTAACTAATAAAAAATGAGATGGGAAAGAGAAATAATAATAAAATTAATTAAATTATTAGAACTTATTGGATTTATTATATTATTTGTTATAAAAATACTAATTAAAGTTTTAAATAAAGCATTTGTACCTTTGTTAATCACTGGAATAATTATTATTATAATATATTATCTAATAAATAATATAAATTTCTTTTAGAATAACCCTAAGATAGCTTTAGTATATATAAACATAATATATATAGTTATAATAATTAATATTAATATAAACCACCAACTATTAATTTGTTTGTTTAACCAAAACATAAAGACCCAAAACTTTTTACTAATATATACTAATAGTTTTTGAACTCTAAAGAAGAAATATCTACTCATATTAAAAGCATAAAGATAAACAGAGAATAATATTATTAAAATAATTATTATATATTTAATTTGTATCATTTTTTAATTTTCATAAACTTGTATTTAATTAATTTATACTTTCTAGCACAAAAAGTTGAACAAGTAACTCTCCTTTTATGTATACTCTTTTTTTTTTTACATACTCTACATATTTTAATTCTATGACTTTTTTTTATTTTTACCATTTTTTTAAAAGAAAGCTAGACTTATTAATAATATATATCCTATGACTAAACTAATTCCTATAATAATAATTAAACTATTTTTTTTATATTTGTTTTCCCTAACAGGTTTTAAATATCTTTTTCTTTTTACCATTTTACTGCAGTATAACTAAAATAAGCATATAATCCCACACCTATAAACATAATAGCCCAACTATAAAAATAACTAAGCACTAAAGATACTGCAAAACAAAATACACCTAATAACCATCTATTGTTATTAAAATCTTTATTTGATTTAGAACTATCTATTTTATTTAATTTATCTAAATGAACCTTAATTACATTTTTAACTTTCATTCTTTTTTTACCTCTGCAATTTTTACTTTAGCTAAACATTGAGGACAAGTAATATAAAACTTCATTTTACTTTTACAATCCCATTCATAACCACATTTATTGCATTTTCTTTCCATATATTGTTCTACTATTACTACTATATAAACCTTTGTATTTAAATAACCCTTATACTATCCAATATTAAGGGTTAGAAAGGTAAAGCCACTTTAGAGCTAAAATTAGAAGACAAAATACCTTTAGTTAAGTATTACTACCCTCTAATTCTAATTT
>CAZGZH010000106.1:0-5866 GCA_964529645.1 uncultured Flavobacteriaceae bacterium | reverse complement strand
ACATTACCAAAAAGGCTTTAAAGTTATTAGAATCAAACCAAATTGATGTCGAAAATGTTGGGCAATTAATGTCTGAACATCATAAAGTTTTAAAAGAGTTATTGAAAATCACCGTTCCAGAAATTGACAAACTGATTGATGTGGCTAAACAGAATAAGGCACTGGGTGCTAAAATTGTAGGTTCAGGCGGTGGTGGCTGTATAGTTGTTTTAGTAAAATCAAAAGAGGGAGAAAATATGATTACTCAGCTAAAATTAGCAGGTGCAAAAGACGCCTATAAAATAAATATTGTAGAAAAATCAGGAATCTATTATGAATAATAAATGTGAAAATTTAGTTATTTTAGCAGCAGGTATGTCTTCTCGGATGAAAAAAGAAGACAGGGGTGTGCAACTCAGCTCAGAAGACACGAAACAAGCCAATCAACGTACCAAAAGTCTTATAAGTATTGGTAATAAAGGTCAAGTTTTATTGGATTATATTTTATTTAATGCCCAACAAGCGGGATTTAAAAATGTATATGTAGTAACAGGAAAAGACAATACATTGTTTAAAGAACATTATAAAAACAAAAAAACAGGTTTCGAATTATTTTTTGCAGTACAGCATATTCCAGAAAAAAGAATAAAACCTTTAGGAACAGCAGATGCCGTGTGTCAATTGTTAGCGCAATACCCCAATTTAAAACAATCTCATTTTGTGGTGTGTAACAGCGATAATTTGTATTCGGTTAAGGCATTTAAATCTTTACGTAATAATATTGAAGACCAAGCCTTAATTGCTTATGATAGAGATGCGCTACAATTTAGTGCTGAACGGATTTCAAAATTTGCTGTTATTTCTGTTAAAAATAATGAGGTCAAAGCTATTGTAGAAAAACCAAATCTTAATCAGTTAGAAAAGTTTAAAGATTCTGAAGGTAAAATTCGTGTCAGCATGAATTTATTTAAGCTTTCAGGTAAGTTAATGTATCCCTTTGTAAAAAAATGTCCTTTACATCCTATTCGTCAAGAAAAAGAATTACCTGTGGCCATAAACAATTATTTAAAAGGACACCCTTTAAGTATGCGTGCTTTGCCTCTTTCTGAACACGTGCCCGATTTAACATCAAAAAAGGATATAATCATACTGCGAGAACAATTAAAAAATATGAAAATTGATAAGACCTAACAGGTTTTCGAAACCTGTTAGGGTTTGCTAAGCCCCTACCATATCGCCTTCACCTTTTGTAGGTAACTGTGTTTCTCCCATTAAATAAACATCAACAGCTCTGGCGGCTTCACGCCCTTCTGAAATCGCCCAAACTATTAACGATTGTCCGCGATGCATATCGCCAGCGGTAAAAATATTAGATATATTGGTTTGGTAATTATCGGCTTTATAATTGGTGCGTTCATCGGTTTCTAAACTCAATTGTTGTGCTAAAGTTTGTTCTGGCCCTATAAAGCCAAGAGCCAGTAAAGCCAAATTACAAGGCCATATTTTTTCTGAGCCTTCTTTTTCAATCAATTTTGGCCGTTGATCTGGAATCATTTTCCATTCAACTTCAACAGTTTTTAAAGCTGTCAAATTACCATCAGCATCACAAATAAATTCTTTGGTGTTTATCAGCCAATTGCGGTTACAGCCTTCTTCGTGAGAGGAGCTTGTTTTGAGCTGTAGCGGATAAAAGGGCCAAGGTGTTTTGTCACTGCGGTCTTTGGGTGGTTTTGGCATGATTTCAAAGTTCGTCACAGATTTAGCCCCTTGTCGGTTTGAAGTGCCAATGCAATCAGAACCTGTATCGCCGCCACCAATCACAATAACGTGTTTATCTTTAGCACTTATTAAGTCACTTTCAATTGGTTTATTGTATAAGTGTTTTGTTTGCTGCGTTAAAAAAGTCATAGCTTGAACCACATCTTTATGGTCAGCTCCTTTAACAGGAAGTGTTCTTTTTATAACTGTACCGCCACATAAAACAACAGCATCAAAGTTTTTAAGTTGGTCAACACTGTAATTTTCGCCGACATAAACATTTGTTTTGAATTGGATACCTTCAGCTTTTAAAATAGTAACACGTCTATCTATAACCGATTTTTCTAATTTAAAATTCGGAATGCCATAGCGTAACAAGCCACCAATCTCATTGTCTTTTTCAAAAACAATCACAGAATGACCAGCGCGATTTAATTGTTGAGCCACCGCAAGTCCAGCAGGACCAGAGCCCACAATAGCAACGGTTTTTCCTGTTCTTTTTTGAGGTATTTGAGGTATAATCCACCCCTCGGCGAAACCGCGTTCCACGATGTTTTTTTCTATATTTTCTATTGAAACAGGATTGTCAATAATGCCTAAAACACACGATTTTTCGCAAGGAGCAGGACACAATCTTCCTGTAAATTCAGGGAAATTATTAGTGCTATGTAAAATTTCTAATGCTTTTTTCCAATTGTTTTTATGAACCATATCATTAAAATCTGGAATCAAGTTACCTAAAGGACAGCCGCTATGACAAAACGGAATGCCGCAATCCATACAGCGGCTACCTTGTTTTTTTAAAGCTTTTTCTTTTAAAGGGATGGTAAATTCATCAAAGTTGCTGATGCGTTTTTTAACGGCAACAGTGCTTTCGTCTTCTCTTTTATATTCTTTAAATCCGCCTAATTTTCCCATCTCACAACATTATTTTTTCTGATTTTTGTGCTAATCTTTCTAAGGCACGTTTGTAATCTTTTGGAAAGACTTTTATAAAATGTGCTTTTTCTATATCCCAATTTTTTAAAATTTGGGTTGCCAATGGGCTTTTGGTATAATTTTTATGTGATGCTATCAAAGTATATAACTCTTGAACATTAACACTATTTAATGGATCTAAATCTACCATTTCTAAATTGCAAAGTCCGTTTGCAAATAATTTCTCTTTATCGTAAACATAGGCAATGCCTCCGCTCATACCTGCTGCAAAATTGCGTCCTGTTTTACCTAAAATAACGACTTTACCACCTGTCATATATTCACATCCGTGATCACCAACCCCTTCAACAACAGCTGTTATACCCGAATTACGGACGCAAAAACGTTCGCCTGCTATGCCATTAATATAGGCTTCGCCACTTATAGCTCCATAAAAACATACGTTGCCGACAATAATATTATCTTCAGCTTTAAAAACGGCTTTATTGGGTTTTTGTATAACAATTTTTGCACCCGATAAACTTTTTCCTAAGTAATCGTTTGTTTCGCCTATAACTTTAAAGCTGAGTCCTTTTGTGGCAAATGCGCCAAAACTTTGTCCGGCGGAACCTGTGAAAGTGATAGTCAAGGTCTCTTCTGGTAAGCCCTCTTCACCGTAAAGTTTAGATATTTCGTGGCTGGTTATGGCACCTACTGTCCTGTCTGTATTTCTTATTTGGTAAGCCAAATGCATTGGCATTTTGTTGTTAATGGCTGCCTTGGCATCAGACAATATTTTATTATCTAAAACATTGTATAAATTATGACTTTGGGATTGCTTATTTGATAAAGCGCCGTCACCTTTTACTTTTGGTTTGTGTAAAATGGCTGACAAATCTAGGCCTTGTGCTTTATAGTGATTTTGGGCTGCTTTTGAATTCAATTTTTGAGATTGACCTACCATTTCATCGATGGTTCTAAATCCGAGTTGCGCCATAATACCTCTTAATTCTTCGGCGACGAAATACATAAAATTAATCACGTTTTCGGGTGTGCCTTTAAAGTTTTTACGCAATTCTGGATCTTGGGTGGCAATACCAACCGGACAGGTATTTAAATGACAAGCGCGCATCATAATACAACCGGAAGCCACCAAAGGCGCTGTTGCAAATCCGAATTCTTCTGCACCCAATAAACAAGCAATAGCCACATCGCGACCCGTTTTTAATTGGCCGTCGCACTCTAATACCACGCGACTTCTTAAATTGTTGAGTACCAAAGTTTGTTGCGCTTCGGCTAGACCAAGTTCCCAAGGTAAGCCTGCGTGTTTTAAGGAAGTTAACGGCGAAGCACCTGTGCCACCGTCGTAACCCGAAATCAAAATAACATCGGCTTTAGCCTTAGCAACACCCGCAGCGATGGTCCCAACACCCACTTCTGAAACCAATTTTACATTGATGCGTGCTTCTTGATTGGCATTTTTCAAATCGAATATAAGCTGTGCTAAATCTTCGATGGAATAAATATCGTGATGGGGTGGTGGCGAAATTAAGCCGACATAAGGGGTTGAATGACGCACTTTGGCAATCCAAGGATAAACTTTTTCGCCTGGTAATTGACCCCCTTCGCCAGGTTTGGCACCTTGTGCCATTTTTATTTGAATTTCTTGAGCGTTGGTCAAAAAGTTACTCGAAACGCCAAAACGGCCTGAAGCCACTTGTTTTATGGCGCTGTTTTTAGAATCGCCGTTGGGTAGTTTTTTAAAGCGGTCTTTATCTTCGCCG
This sequence comes from uncultured Flavobacteriaceae bacterium, assembly GCA_964529645.1. Lineage (GTDB taxonomy): Bacteria > Bacteroidota > Bacteroidia > Flavobacteriales > Flavobacteriaceae > CG1-02-35-72. Next base: position 1,427 of record CAZGZH010000106.1, on the reverse strand, counting down.
CCTTCACCAGAATTAGATTTTCCGCCAATACGATTCATCGCAATTGCGAGGTTTTCATGCGCTTCTTTACTGATGGAGCCGTAAGACATAGCCCCCGTTTTAAAGCGCTTAACTATTTTTGTCCAACTTTCAACTTCATCAATGGGAATAGGATCGAGATTTGTAAATTCAAACAAGCCTCGTAAGGTCATTAAACTTTTAGTTTGTTCGTTTATAGAGTGTGTATAGGTTTTATAAGCTTTCACATTTTTTTGACGTACCGCCTGTTGTAATTTTGAAACCGTTTCTGGATTGAACATATGTTTTTCACCATTTCGCCGCCAACGATAAGCCCCGCCAATTTCTAGTCTAGAATCCATATCGGCAAAAGCAAAACGATGACGCTTGGCAATTTCACGTTCTATTTCGTATAATCCAATACCTTCAATTCTGGTAGGGGTATATGGAAAATATTTTTTAGAAAAGGATGTTTTAAGTCCCAGTATTTCAAAAATTTGAGAAGCGCGATACGAATGTAAAGTTGAAATACCTACTTTATTCATAATCTTTAAAATACCCAAACCAACGGCGTGGTTAAAATTTCTTACGGCATCGTGAGGTCTGATGCCTTTTATAACTTTTTCTGTGGCTAATTTTCTGATAATTTCATTTACCATATAGGGGTTAATGGCACTAGCGCCATAACCAAAAAGTGTTGCAAAATGATGGGGTTCACGCGGCTCGGCTGTTTCTAAAATGAGACCAAATTTAGAGCGTAAGCATTTTTTATGTAGAGAATGGTGTACATACGAGCAGGCTAATAATGCCGGAATTGGCGCCATTTTTTTATCGACACCTCTATCTGAAAGTATCACAATATTAGCCCCATTAGTAACCAAAATGCCAATCTCTTTAAGAATATTATCAAGAGCCTTTTCCAATCCGTTAAGGCCTTCAGAAATAGGATACAGAATAGGCACAACAACAGAATTAAAATCGGGATGATTAATGTTTTTTATTTTATCTAAATCGGCGTTTGATATAACGGGATTTTGAATACGTAATTTTTTAGCTTGTTCTGGAATAAGATCAAAAATATTACGATCTGCGCCAATAGCCAAACTGATATCGGTAATGATATTTTCGCGAATACCGTCTAAAGGCGGATTGGTAACTTGTGCAAAGAGTTGTTTAAAATAGTTGTATAACAACTGCGGTTTGTCTGATAAAATAGCCAAAGGTGTATCAGTTCCCATTGAGCCAATAGATTCTTTTCTCTTTACACTCATCGGTGTGATAATGGAAGTGATATCTTCTTGTGTATAGCCAAATATTTTCTGTCGGATTTTATAATTTGTAGGTTCGATAGGTGTTTCGAATTCGGTATAGGGCACTTTAGATAAAGGCAAAGTATTTTTTTTAACCCACGTTTTATAAGGATGTTTTGA
>CAZGZH010000105.1:0-5922 GCA_964529645.1 uncultured Flavobacteriaceae bacterium | reverse complement strand
TATTCAAGGTAAAAAAAAGTGTAAAGAAAAAAACAACTAAAGTCTTCATTTAAAGCAGCAATTTTTTAATTCGTATGAGGTCGGTTTCATCTGTAAAATTAATTTCTATTTTACCTTTTCCGCGTTTATCTATTTTTATTTTAACCGTATTTCCCAAACGCAATTTTAAATCGGATTCAATTTTAGTTACCTTATCTGATTTTGTGCTTTTTTGGGTCTTTGAAAGCTCCGTTTTAGCTTCATTTTTAATTTTTCTAACCAATTCTTCAGTTTGTCTTACTGATAATTTATGCTTGACAATCTGTTCATAAATAGCCAATTGCTTTTCTTGGGTAGCGACATTTATAAGTGCTCTGCCGTGTCCCATACTTATAAAACCATCGCGCATACCTGTCTGTACAATTGGGTCTAATTTGAGTAATCTTAAAAAATTAGTCACAGTAGAACGGTCTTTCCCAACGCGTTTGCTCAATTGTTCTTGGGTAAGATTAACCTCCTCAATTAAACGTTGGTAAGAAAGGGCTATTTCTATAGGATCAAGATCTTTACGCTGAATATTTTCAACCAAAGCCATAGCCAACATTTCTTGATCGTCGGCTGTTCTTATGTAAGAAGGAATGTTGTTTAAACCCAATAATTTTGAAGCCCGAAAACGGCGTTCACCCGACACAATTTGAAACTGATTGTGTGCCAATTTACGCAAGGTAATAGGCTGAATAATGCCCAATTCCTTTATAGAAGCCGCTAATTCATTTAGGTCATTCTCATTAAAATAAGTACGCGGCTGAAATGGATTTTCAACTATTTTATCGAGTTCAACATCGATTATTGTATTGACAACAGCTGCTTTATTTTTAGCAAAAGAATCATTTATTTCTGACTCTGAAGCTGTTTTTAAAATAGCCGATAAACCACGCCCCAAGGCTTGTTTTTTAGTTGCTTTTGCCATAATTACTATTCTTTTTAAGAATTTCGTGTGCTAAATTAATATAATTTATGGCACCACGGCTTGTAGCGTCATAAGCTATGATACTTTCGCCATAACTTGGGGCTTCACTCAAACGCGTATTTCTGTGGATAATAGTTTTAAAAACCATCTGTTTAAAATGCTTTTTAACTTCTTCTATCACCTGATTAGACAAGCGCAAACGTGAATCGTACATTGTTAAAAGCAATCCTTCAATATCTAAATTGGCATTGTGTACCTTCTGAACACTTTTTATGGTGTTTAAAAGTTTACCCAATCCTTCGAGTGCAAAATACTCACATTGAATGGGAATGAGTACAGCATTGGCTGCTGTAAGGGCGTTTAAAGTAATGAGACCCAATGACGGGGCACAATCTATTATTATATAATCGTAATCGTTTTTAACCAACTCTAAAGATTCTTTGAGCATATATTCACGATTCCTTTTATCAACCAATTCAATTTCTATAGCCACTAAATCTATATGCGATGGCATCAACCAAACATTTGGAGAGCTCGTTGTAACAATAGCTTCTTTAGCAGATATAACATGTTCTAAAACCTGATAAGTGCCAACAGTAACAACATCAATATCAACACCTAAGCCAGAAGAAGCATTGGCTTGCGGATCAGCATCAATCAATAAAACTTTCTTTTCTAAAACGCCTAAAGCAGCTGCTAAATTAAGAGATGTAGTGGTTTTACCTACGCCTCCTTTTTGATTTGCAACTGCAATAATTTTTCCCATAAATCTCTTTCTTTGAAGCTGTAAAATTAAACTTTTCTTTTAAATTTTAAGCCTCAATAAACTATTTAAATAAGTAATTTTTAAATTAAAATTTAGAGGTCAGTAGATAGTTTCATATTTTTAATTTACTATTTATACTAATAATGTCAGGTCGAGCGTAGTCGAGACCTAATTTGTAGATGCTATAGTTCTCGACTGCGCTCGAATAGACAAATTATGATATTTTATATATTTAAATATCAGCACTTCACTGATTAAATTTGATATATAGTTATCTACTAACCTCTAAGTTTTTATTTCTGACTTTCGGGATATAAAACAGCTAAAATATAGCCCTTTCTAAGGTATTTTCTAGCTACTTTCTTAATAGCCTTGACATTTAATGACGCTATTTCTTTAGATTGCTCCATTATTTTAGTCTTACTACTTTTAGTATAATCGGCCTCTTTTAAAGCATTAATCCAAAATTTATTTTTCTTTATATTTTCTTTATAAGATAGCAATTGGGTTTCTTTAACTTTGGCTATATCTTTTTCTGTAGGACCTTTATCTATTATTTTTTGAAGTTCTGCCAAAGCAGCCTCTTTAAGTTTATCGACATTTTTAGGACCACAAGGAAAAGAAATGGTGAAATTGTATGAACCATACGGAATCTTACTCATACCACCTCTTGCTCCTACTCCATACACACCACTTTCTTTTTCACGCAACACTTCAACTAATTTAATGGTCAATATTTCACCTAAAGATTTGAGTAAATAGGCTTCTTTAGCATTGTATTTTACTTCTCCTGAGAATTTAATATTTACCGTACTCTTAGGTGCTGTTCCTTTATAAAACATTTTTTTATGAGATCCTGACAAAGGTCTAAACCCATAATCTTTAAAGTTCTCTCTAACACCATTATCGGGCAAGCTTGCAATATATTGTTTGATATAAGCCCTTAGTTTGGCTTCATCAAAATTGCCGACAAAGTAAAAGTTAAAGTCGCCTGCATTAGCAAAGCGTTCCTTGTATTTTTGATAGGCTAAGTTGTAATCAGCTTTGGCATAATCTTCGGGTGTAGGAAATCCAATATACCTATCGTTACCTTGATTTAAATAATCCTGAAGAGCTATCATATAGTAAAAACTCGGATTAGATAATATATTCCCTAAAAAGGCTTTTTGCTTGGCTACAAAAGATTTGAAAGCTTTACCATCTTTGTTTAAGTGCGTAAAGTAAAGATACGTTAATTGAAACATGGTTTCTAAATCTTTTGGTGTTGTTTTACCTGAAAACCCTTCACTACTACCATAAATGAATGGTCTCACATTTACCATTTTACCCGACAATATTTTACCTAAATCTGTTTGATTAAAGCCATTAACACCCGCTTCTGCCAAACCACCATTGGCTGCTACTACTTTTTTTAGCGTACTTGTATCGTAAAGCGATGTGCCGCCATAGCTAAAAGCTTGCATTAAAACTTCATCATCTTTAAAGTCGGTTTTCTTATACACAACTGTAGCACCGTTAGAGAGTTTTAAAGTTGTTGTACCTAAAATAGTATCTTTATCTTCTTTTACAATACTACCAGCTGTAGGTATTCCTGCCATCAAGGTTTCGCCCAAATCTGAGTCTTTATAAGGTTTAATATCGGCTTTTTCTACAGCCTTTAACACCTCTAACACCTGTTTCTCTGTCACTACAGGCACACCCGCTTTTTTTGTACCCGTTAAAACAACTACTCTGTTATCTTTATGTAAATAATTATTTATTAGGACATTAATTTCATCTAAGGAAACTGTTGGTAAGGTGTTTTTATAAAAATTATACTCCCATGCTACTCCCGGTATGGGGGCATGTTCTAAATAATTACTAACGTAAGAACTTACATAGACATTAGATTCGGTTTTGTCTTTATTTTTAAAAGATTTTTCAAATCCTGCCAATACTTCTTTTTTGGCGCGTTTGAATTCTCCTTTTTGGAAACCGTAGCGTTTTACACGTTCATTTTCTTCTAACAAGACCCTTAAAGCCGTTAATTGTCCAGTAGCACTTGTCATAGCAAACGATTGGTAAGCATTTTTACTGCGTGCCCAAGTACCGCCATAATAAGAGTATCCAAATACAAAAGGAGGTTTTTCACCATTGCGTAACTCATCTAATCGATTGTTAATCATTTCAGAGAACATACGTCTAAGTAGTTGATTTCTATAATCGCTAATAGTTACAACCTCTTTTGCATTGTCATAATCTTTATACAGCAATTGCACTTGATTAAAAGTAGCTTCTTTATCTGTTTCTACAGCCACCAAAGTTTCTTTGTGTGTAGGCACGTCAAATATTTCTCGCTTACGCGGATTAACAGGTTTTGGTACTTTAGAAAAATGGGCTTTTATTTTAGCTTCCAATTTATCTACATCAACATCGCCAACAGCTACAACAGCCATTAAATCGGGTCTGTACCAGTCTTTTTTAAAGCGATGGATAATTTTATGATCAAAATTTTCTAAGATATCTTTTTTACCAATGGGTAAACGCTTGGCGTATTTAGAATTGTGCATTACTTTTGGTAAATATTTTGCCAGCATACGTTTACTGGCGCCTAGCCCTAAACGGTATTCTTCTAATACAACACCTCTCTCTTTATCAATTTCTCCATCAGTAAGAAGAGAATTAAAAGCCCAATCCTCAATTATTTGAAAACCTTTTTCAAGCTTTTCATCATCATCACTGGGAATGGGTAAAATGTAGACAGTTTCATCAAACCCAGTATAAGCGTTTAAATCGGCGCCAAATTTCACACCAATGCTTTGAAGATAGTCTACCAATTCGTTCTTTTTAAAATTTTTAGTACCATTAAAATTCATATGCTCCATAAAATGTGCGATACCTTGTTGGTCATCGTCTTCTAAAATAGAACCAGCATTAACAGCAAGTCTCAATACAACTTTATCTTGTGGCTTACCATTATTTCGAATATAATAAGTCAAGCCATTTGGCAGTTTACCTCTACGTACATTAGGATCTATTGGAATCAAATCCTGATTAATTTGTACATTTTTTTGGGGAGAATCTTTTATTGGAGTGTTCTGAGCAAACGTAATTCCCATAAAAAATAACAATCCTAGTTTAAGCCATGTTTTTCTCATAATTTTAATTTAGTTTTAAATAATTAATAATAAATATAATAATCCTGTCTCCCTTAACAAAAGGCAGATTGTTTATTAAGAATTGAAACCAACTACATACTTGGCCAAATTCAGTTAATTATGAGGGGGAGACTTTAGAAATAAATCTAAAATTAACTTTTATTCTTTTTCGACCGGATCATCATTTCTAGCATATCCCACATTTCTTTGGGGATGGCTTCTAGCATATTAAATTCGCCTGCGCCTTGCAACCATTCGCCACCATCAATAGTAATGACTTCGCCATTTATATAAGCCGAGTAATCACTCATCAAATAGCCTGCCAAATTGGCCAATTCTTGGTGTTCGCCTACACGACGCAACGGAATTTTCTTTTTCATATCGAATTTATCCTTTAAATCGCCCGGTAATAATCTGTCCCAAGCCCCTTTTGTTGGAAAAGGTCCTGGCGCAATGGCATTTGTTCTGATACCGTATTTGGCCCATTCTACTGCTAACGAACGCGTCATAGCCAATACACCTGCTTTTGCTGTTGCTGAAGGGACGACATAAGCAGAACCCGTCCAAGCATAAGTAGTGACAATATTAAGCACAGTAGCTTTTTCTTGTTTTGTTTCAATCCAATGTTTGCCCAAAGCTAGTGTACAGTTTTTACTCCCTTTTAATACAATATCAATAACAGTATCAAAAGCATTAGCAGATAAACGCTCGGTTGGACTTATAAAATTTCCAGCAGCATTGTTTAAAAGACCATCTACTTTTCCGAAAGCTTTAAGTGTTTCGGCAAGCATATTTTCTACTTCAGCATAATGCCTTACATCACATTGTACAGCTAAGACCTTTCCTTTAGTAAGGTTTTCCATTTCTGAAGCTGTATTTTTAAGCTTTTCTAAATTTCTAGAAGTAATTACCACGTTGGCGCCTAGCTGTAAAAAATAGGTACTCATAGCCTTTCCTAATCCGCTGCCACCACCCGTAACAACTATGGTTTTCCCTTTAAGGGCATCGTCTTTTAACATGGGTTTATTGTACATTTTGTGTATTTTTAAAATTGAAGTAAATATAAACTT
>CAZGZH010000104.1:0-5924 GCA_964529645.1 uncultured Flavobacteriaceae bacterium | reverse complement strand
GTGTTTATCACTATTGCGTTAACCAAATGTTATCTAATTTAGGATTATTCACTATTTAGATAAATAGAAAAAAAGTATATTGCAAGCTAAATAGTACACTATGAATTGGGAACAACTCCTCTCTTTAAATCGCTTTGGCGATACCACTTTGCGTTTGCGAAAAGATCAAGACGAAACCCGTTTGGGTTTTGAAGTTGATTACGATCGGATTGTCTTTTCTAATGCTTTTAGAAGTTTACAAGATAAAACACAAGTAGTGCCGTTGTCTAAAACCGATTTTGTACATACGCGTTTAACACATAGTTTAGAAGTAAGTGTTGTGGCGCGTTCTTTGGGGCGTATAGTAGGTAAAGCTTTATTAGAAAAGCATCCCAATTTAAGAGAAATAGGCTATAAAGTTAATGATTTTGGCGCCATAGTAGCGGCAGCAGCCCTAGCACACGATATTGGGAACCCCCCTTTTGGTCATGCTGGCGAAAAAGCCATTGGCGATTACTTTTTATCGGGAAAAGGTTTTAAATACAAAACAATGTTATCCGATAAGGAATGGCAAGATTTAATAGATTTTGAAGGGAATGCCAACGGTTTTAAAATTTTGACACAAAGCTCCATTGGAAAAGCAGGCGGATTAAGATTGTCTTATGCCACTTTAGGAGCCTTTATAAAATATCCAAAAGAATCGTTACCCAAAAAACCAACAGCTCATGTGGCCGATAAAAAATACGGTGTTTTTCAATCTGAAAAATCTTTTTTTACAGCACTATCACAACATTTGGGTCTTGAATTTACGGAAGGCAAAACAACAACAAATCACCGTCACCCCTTAGCTTTTTTGGTAGAAGCGGCTGACGATATTTGTTATACCATAATCGATTTTGAAGATGGTATTAACTTAGGCTTAATTGAAGAAGAATACGCTCTAGAATATCTTATTAATTTGGTAAGAGATAGTATTGACACCAAAAAATATTACGCTTTACCTAATAAAAGTAGTCGTTTAAGTTATTTACGCGCCTTATCAATTGGCGCTTTAATTGACCAAGCCGCTAAACAATTCTTAGAAAATGAAGCCACTATATTAGAGGGAAGTTTTGACCATGCTTTGTTAGATAAATGTAAATATGAAGCGCAGATAAACGACATCATAAAAATAAGTGTCGCCAAAATCTACAACAGCAAAGAAGTTTTAGAAAAAGAAATAGCGGGTTACCGTGTTATAGCCGATTTATTGGATTGTTTTTCTAAAGCGGCGATAAATAAACTTATTAAACAAAATACCCATTACGATAAACTGTTGCTACAATTGGTGCCAGATTATTTTAAAGAAAATATTATTTCGACGTATCAAGCCCTTATTTCTATAGCTGGTTTTGTAGCGAGTTTATCAGATAGTCAAGCCATGTTATTACATAAAAAAATAAGTGGGCTATTGGTGTAAGGTATTATTTATATATTTGACAATATTTAGTAAAAGCAGTAATAAATTATGAAATTAAAACTAACCATTGCATCACTTATTTTAAGCCTTTTTTTTATAGGGATATTTAATATTGATACATCTAAAAGTCCTAAAAATTTAATAAAAAGACATGCTTATTTTTTAAAGCACAACCCTATTAACAGGCGTTTAAAAATGTCTAAAAAGGAACGTCAAAATATAGGATTACCGCCTAATAAATATTTCGAGCGCGAGTATTTATTAGAAATGAACCCGGCTCTGGGACGCCCAACACCAGAAAAATTATTTGCTTTACAAGAGCAATTAAATGATAAATCTATAACACGTCGTGTACCAGGTGATGCTTCTGACAATTCATGGGTAGAACGCGGCCCTAACAATATTGGGGGTAGAACACGTGCTTTATTATATGACCCTAATGACGTTACACATAAACGTGTATTTGCGGGAGGTGTTAGTGGCGGTTTATGGGTAACTAATGATATAACAGATGCTAATGTTTCTTGGACGCGTGTAAGTGGTATTTCAGAAAATATATCTGTATCAGCCTTTACGGTTGATCCTAACAACACGCAAAATATATATGTGGCTACAGGCGAAACTTATACAAGTGGCGACGTAAATGGCAATGGCATTTGGAAATCTTCTGATGGCGGAGCTAATTGGACGCATATTTTTGGAGGCTCTACAGGTACAACTGTTGTTCAAACACTTTCAGGTGGAGGACTTCAGTTCTTAGTCCCAGGGCAATATCATGTTAATGATATAAAAGCCATGGACAATGCCGGTAGTACAATTTTATTTGCGGCTGTGGGGGCTAATAATTTTAGCTTTTCAGGCCCTAATAATACGTTTTTAGGTGCTTTTGAGTATGGTTTATACAAATCTACAAACGGCGGCACCTCTTGGAGTTTAATACCCAACGACATCTCTGGACACCCTTATGAAGTTAATGATATTGAAATAGGCGCAGATAATACCGTTTGGATTGCAACAAAAAATTCAGTTTTTGGCGCTGGTGGTGGTGCCATTTTAGCTTCTACAAATAATGGCAGTACGTTTACTTTAAAGCATACTATTGCGAGCGGAAGAAGAACTGAAATAGCCGTATCTAGTACCAATGCAGGCACAATCTACGTGCTAGGACAGGTAGCTTCTAACGCCCCTGTTACCATACTTAAAACACTTGATGCTTTTGCTACAACGCCAACAGTATTAAGTTTGCCAAATGATGGCGATAATGGCATTTCTGCTACAGATTTCACGAGAGGGCAATCATTTTATGATCTTATGTTAGAAGTTTCTCCAACAAATGACGCCATAGCTTATGTTGGCGGTATAGACATATTTAGAACGACAAATAGTGGCACATCTTGGTCTCAGATTTCAAAATGGTCTAACAACCCTGGATTAAGCACTTTAAATATACCTTTAGTACATGCCGATCAACATGCTCTAACTTTCGACCCTTCTAATCCTAATAAAGCGGTAATTGGTAATGATGGCGGTGTGTATTATGCAAGCTCATTATCATCGGCCTCATTTTCTACAACGGCTATAATAGATCGCAATAAAGATTATAACGTTACACAATTTTATAAAGGGGCTATTGGTCAAGGCACTTCAACTGATATGCTTATTGCCGGCGCTCAAGATAATGGCTCATTATTTTCAGAATCAACACCATCCACTAGTGTAAATGGGTTTAATGATATATTTGGGGGTGATGGCGCTTACGAATTTATAGACAAAGACGGGGCTTATTTAATAGTGTCCTATGTTTATAATACTTATACAAGGATGAATTTACCCCTAGGGACTGGGTCTGTTGTAGTATATAATGATAATGATGACACTGTTACTACCACGGGTACTTTTATAAACCCAGCCGATTTAGATGATAGTTTAGATGTTTTATACGCAGATGGAACAGATGGCGCCACAAATCAAATTGCAAAGTATTCTGATATTACTACCGCAACACCTGTTAGAACAAATATGACAAACAATAAACTAATAGGTCAACCAACAGCTTTTAAAGTATCGCCATATTCTACTACATCAACCACCTTACTTGTAGGGACAGATGAAGGTAAATTATTAAAAATTGCCAATGCCAATACAGGAGCGCCGGCTTGGACAGATATTACAGATGCTGGTTTTGTGGGAAGTATTTCTGCTATGGGCTTTGGCGCTAACGAAAACGAGATAATTGTTACCTTTCATAATTATGGCGTAACAAGTATTTGGTTTTCAACTGACGGTGGCACTAGTTGGACAAGTAAAGAAGGTGATTTGCCAGATTTACCCATAAAAGCCGTGATGATGAATCCCCTAAATAACGATGAGGTTATTATTGGGACTGATTTAGGCGTTTGGCGCACTACTAATTTTAAAACGGCATCACCGGCTTGGGTGCAATCTCAAAATGGTATGCAAAATGCTAAAGTAACTAGTTTTGATTTACGTACAGCCGATAATACCATTTTAGCATCAACTTATGGGCGTGGTTTATTTACAGGAACCTTTACATCAGCAGTGTTAGGCGTCAATAATTTTGATTTGGCTAAAAGTGAAATTAAAGTGTATCCTACAGTTTCAGATGGGAATTTTAACATTGCTTCAAAACAAAACTTTGGACAGACAAAAATCCAAGTTTACGACCTTAGAGGCCGTCAAGTTTACCAATCTCAAATTACTTTAAATTCTATTCAAGAAATAAAACTTGGGGCGCAGTTAAAATCGGGTGTGTATATTCTAAAAATGCAAAACGAAAAGATAAATTACAGCAGTAAAATAATTATAAAATAAATTACTTTACAGCATAAAAAAAGAGGCTTTTAAGCCTCTTTTTTTATGCTAATTTTTTTAAAATTGTTTTTTTAATAGTCTCTTTATCGAGCTTCACTTTTTTGTAAAGTTCAGCTATTTTACCCTGTGTTACAAATTCGTCGGCAATACCCAAACAAGTGATTTTAGGCGTACTAAACTTTTGTTTATTAGCAAATTCTAGTACAGCAGAGCCAAACCCTCCTTTTAAAACACCATCCTCAATAGTGATGATGTTTTTAAACGATTTAAATATTTTTATCAATAAAAATTTGTCTAAAGGTTTGACAAAACGCATATCATAATGCGCTATTTTTTCAGTAGTAATGGCATCTAAACCCGATAAGGCATTTATAACTTCCAAACCTATTGTGCCAATACTTAAAATAGCTAAATCTGATCCTTTTTTTATACAAACACCTTCACCTATGGCTATTTCTTTAAAAGGCAATTGCCATTTTTTAATAGAGCTATTGCCACGTGGATAGCGTATTGCCAGTGGCTGATTTAAGTTACCCAATTGTGCTGTATAGAGCATATTGCGTAAATCGATTGCATTTAATGGTGCAAAAATAATGATATTAGGAATCAATCTTAAATAAGCCAAATCAAAAACCCCGTGATGTGTTGGCCCATCTTCTCCCACAATACCAGCACGGTCTATACAGAAAATGACGGGGAGTATTTGCAAAGCCACATCGTGAATTATTTGATCGTAAGCGCGTTGCAAAAAAGTGGAATAAATGGCGCAAAAAACAGTCAAGCCTTGTGTGGCCATACCTGCTGCTAAAGTAACGGCATGTTGCTCGGCTATACCTACGTCAAAAGCTCTTTTGGGGATTTCATCTAATAAATATTTTAACGAGGTTCCTGTTGGCATGGCAGCTGTTACACCTACAATATTTTTATTTTTTATAGCCAGTTCTAACAATGTTAAACCAAAAACATCTTGATATTTTGCAGGTTTATCTTGCGAATTTTTAAGCTGTTCTCCTGTTAAACTGTCGAATTTTCCAGGGGCATGATAGGTAATTTGATCTTGTTCGGCTTTTTGTAAACCTTTGCCTTTTGTGGTAATAACGTGTAAAAATTTTGGTCCTTTAACTTGCTTTAACCGCTCCAATTCATTGATGACGGCCTTTAAATCATGGCCGTCAATAGGGCCGAAATAGTCAAAGTTTAGCGCTTCAATAATATTGTGTTTTCTAACACGTTTATTGGTTTTAATAGCTGTTAAATAATTTTTTAAAGCGCCTACACTTGGGTCAATACCCATAGCATTGTCATTTAAAATAATAAGCAAATTAGCATCGGTAACACCGGCATGATTCAGTCCTTCAAAGGCCATGCCGCTTGCAATACTGGCATCGCCTATAACAGCAATATGTTGTTTTTCTGTATCGCCTTTAAGCGATGATGCAATGGCCATGCCTAAAACAGCCGAAATAGAAGTAGAAGCATGACCTACACCAAAAGTGTCAAAGATACTTTCACTTATTTTTGGGAAACCACTTAAACCATCCAACTGTCTGTTTGTATTAAAAACAGTTCTACGTCCAGTTAAAATTTTATGTCCATAAGCTTGATGCCCTACATCCCAAACTATCTTATCTTTCGGGCTTTTCAAACAATAGTG
>CAZGZH010000103.1:0-5983 GCA_964529645.1 uncultured Flavobacteriaceae bacterium | reverse complement strand
AAAGATGTCCTCTTGTACGATAAGCGTTAATTAAATCGACTACCTTAAACTCTTTATGAACTTTTTCTGGAACGACTTGTTCTTGAGTGTCTTTTAAATAATGGGTACTAGCAAAATCAAATCCTTGAAAAAAGCTGCGCCAGCTTGGCTCTACAGCATCAGGATTTTGTAAATACTCGTCGTATAAATCGGCATAAAAAGCCGTATGTGAAGCGTTTAAAAATGAAAAATTTTCCATTTATGTATTGACTCTCTTTTAGTTATGATAATAGGGTTCAAAAATACATTATTTAATAAGACGGAAACAAAAAATTTGGCTTAAAAATTAGTAGATTTTTTTGATAAAATTATTGATAGAAATATAAAAACAATTATATTTGCACTCGCTAAAGCGGAAATTCCTCCTTAGCTCAGTTGGTTAGAGCATCTGACTGTTAATCAGAGGGTCCTTGGTTCGAGCCCAAGAGGAGGAGCTTATCTAAAAAGACTATCAGAAATGATGGTCTTTTTTAATTTATATAATTTTTAGGCGAGAAGTTTATCCCGAGAGCAGAGCGATTCGGGAAGCCCAATAGGAGGAGCTGAAAGAGTTACAAGAAATTGTAGCTCTTTTTTTATATCTTTATCTGATGTATTATTTTATCTATATATTATATTCAGAAAGTGCTGATAAATATTACGTTGGATATACAACTGACATAAAGAAAAGATTAATAAATCACAATAGAGGTGGTACTAAGCACCTCTAAACGCAAACCCTTAAACTTAATTTTCTGTGAATTCTTCATAAGCAAAAAAGATGCTTTAAGAAGAGAAAAGTATCTAAAGACTTCACAAGGAAAACGTATGTTAAAACTAATTATTCGAGAGACTTTGGTGCTAATTAATTATCCCAAATTATAGATTTTCATAAAAAAGCCTTACTTATAAAGTAAGGCTTTTTTATTCTTAAATTACCTAAGAGTAATTACTTGCTCTCAATACGACGTCGTCAACTCGTATCTGACGCAATTGTTATTTATTTCATCAACTCAAAGCTGCGTTTAATAAAGTTTGTCAGTGCTTCGCCTTGTAGCAAATTTTGAGACAATTTAGCTAAATCTAAAGCTTGATTGACATATTTTTCTTTATTCGCTTTTGCTTTAAGAATCTTATCCATCAAAGGGTTATTGGTATTGACTACCAAATTGTACATTTCTGGCATATTGCCCATACCCATCATACCGCCACCACCTGTTGCGCTCATTTCTTTCATACGACGCATAAATTCGGGCTGCGTAATAATAAACGGATTTGAACTGCTGTCTAAAGATTCTAACTGAACTGTATATTTTTCTTTAGGCACAATACCCTCTACAATTCCTTTTAATTTCTCTTTTTCTTCCTCAGATAATTTAGAGATTTTGGTATCCTCTTTTTTGATGAGATTATCAATATGATCGGCATCTACACGCGCAAAAGAAGTCTTTTCATTTTCGGTTTCTAATTTTTGAATGAGATGCGAAACGATAGGAGAATCTAACAGAATAACTTCGTACCCTTTGGTTTTGGCTTCTTGAATATAACTGTGTTGCTTTTCCTTATCGGAGGCATACAACACTACTAATTTACCTTCTTTATCGGTTTGTTGGTCTTTTATTTTTTCTTTGAGCTCGTCAAAAGTTAAATATGTGCCGTCAACTGTTGGGAATAAAGCAAAGTTTTTTGCCTTGTCATAAAACTTAGGTTCAGACAACATACCGTACTCTATAATGACTTTAATATCATCCCATTTTTTTTCAAAATCCTCACGGCTATTTTTGTAAAGTGAATTGAGTTTATCGGCTACTTTTTTAGTGATATAACCAGAGATTTTTTTAACAGCACCGTCGGCTTGTAAATATGAACGGGACACGTTTAACGGAATGTCTGGTGAATCTATTACCCCACGTAACATTTGTAAGAAATCGGGTACAATACCTTCGACATTGTCGGTTACAAATACCTGATTTTGATATAATTGTATGCGGTCTTTTTGAATATCTAAATTATTTGTCAACTTAGGAAAGTACAAGATACCTGTTAAGTTAAAAGGGTAATCTACATTTAAATGGATGTTAAACAAAGGCTCTTCGAATTGCATAGGATACAACTCGTGATAAAAAGTTTTATAATCTTCGTCTTTTAAATCGGCTGGTTTTTTCGTCCACGCCGGATTGGGATTATTGATAATTTTATCAACAGTTATTTGCTTATGAGGCTCAGTTGTTTCCTTACCGTCTTTATCTTTTGTGGTTTTTGGTTTAAAATCAGGGTCGTTTATTTCTTTGGTGCCAAATTTAATGGGTATAGGCATAAACTTGTTGTATTTTGCCAATAAGCCTTCAATTTTTGAATCTTCTAAAAATTCTTTAGAATCATCGGCAATGTGCAAAATAATTTCAGTACCTCTTGTCGTTTTTTTAGCTTTTTTAATACTGTAATTTGGCGAGCCATCGCAAGACCAATGTACAGCCTCAGAATTTTCTTTAAATGATTTTGTAATAATTTCAACCTTATCGGCAACCATAAAAGCTGAGTAGAAACCCAGACCAAAATGGCCAATAATACCAGGATCGTCACCTTTGTCTTTATACTTGTCTAAAAATTCTTCGGCACCAGAAAAAGCCACTTCGTTAATATATTTTTTAACCTCTTCTTCTGTCATACCAATACCTTGGTCAATAATTTTAATTTGTTTCTTTTTCTTGTCAACAGCTACTTCAATTTTAACACCATCTAAATCACCTTTAAACTCACCTATAGAGGCTAAGTGATTTAACTTTAAAGTAGCATCTGTTGCATTAGATATCAGTTCTCTTAAAAATATCTCGTGATCCGAGTACAAAAACTTTTTTATAAGCGGGAAAATATTTTCTACCGTTACGTTAATCGTTCCTTTTGTCATAATTTTTTTTAATTTTATTTGATAGTTACTAGTCAAAAAAAATACCAAATATGTTAAAATGTCATATTGACAGTTTAAAAAATTTTAATTTGATATTAAATATCGTTAAATTGCGAGAACATTATATCAAATGCCATAAAACGTCTTTAATTTAAGATGTTTTTAATATAAATAATAATTTATGTATAATTCAAAAATAAGTGGCTTAGGCTATTACGTACCAGAAAATATTGTAACGAATGACGATTTGTCTAAAATGATGGATACTAATGACGCTTGGATACAAGAACGAACTGGTATACAAGAACGTCGTTGGATACCAGAAGGAAGCGAAAACACTTCTTCTGTAATGGGCGCTAAAGCTTCTAGAATTGCCATAGAACGTGCGGGTTTAGAAGCCAAAGATATAGACTTTATTGTTTTTGCCACTTTGAGTCCAGATATGTATTTCCCTGGGTGCGGTGTTCAAATTCAAGATATGTTAGGCTTAAGACATGTGGGTGCCTTAGATGTCAGAAATCAGTGTTCTGGATTTGTTTATGCCATTTCTGTAGCCGATCAATTTGTTAAAACAGGCATGTATAAACACGTTTTGGTTATTGGCGCCGAGTTTCACTCAGGCGGATTAGACAAAACCACTAAAGGTCGTGGCGTCACTGTTATTTTTGGTGATGGTGCCGGCGCTTGTATTTTATCAAGAGAAGAAGATACAACTAAAGGCATATTGTCATCTCATTTACATTCTGAAGGTAAGTTTGCCGAAGAACTCGTAGTAAAAGGGCCGAGTATTAAACATTGGGTGCCACAAATTATTGAAGAATCTAAAAAAGGGATGGAACCCGATTACTATCCTTATATGAATGGGCAATTGGTTTTTAAAAATGCCGTTGTAAGATTTGACGAAGTTATAAATGAAGGTTTGAAAAAAAATAATTTAACAGCTGCCGATATCGATATGTTTATTCCGCATCAAGCTAATTTAAGGATTTCGCAGTTTGTACAACGGCGGTTTAAATTACGCGATGATCAAGTGTTTAACAACATTATGAAATATGGAAATACTACAGCCGCCTCTATTCCTATTGCCATGACAGAAGCTTGGGAAGCTGGTAAAATTAAAGCTGGCGACTTAGTTGTAATTGCCACTTTTGGCAGTGGTTTTACTTGGGGAAGCGCTATTATAAGATGGTAAAAATTTAAATTAATCTTTTCTGATATAAGCTAATTTCTCTTTTAAAAGCACTAAATCATCTTCGTATTTTTTGATATCGTTTTTAACTTTGTTAAGAAGTGGATTGTCGTCTGAAGTATTGGCAAAGAAATTCATGTTATTATCTAACTGTTGTTTTCCTTTGATAGTTTCCTCGATTTTCTTTCTTAAAAAGATAATTTCAGAGTCTATTTTACGTGTGTTATTTTCGGCTTTACATCCGTCTATCATCATTTTAAATTTAAGCATAGACAACTCATTTTTATCGAGATTTAGTCCTTCTAAAAGCTTTTCTAAAAACTTGTTAAACTTAGATTCTATATGACGCATGCTAGAGGGCACATAACCAAATGTTTTCCATTCTTTTATGTACGACTTAATCAGCTCTAAAGAAGGTTCAAAACCTTTTTCTGACGCTGTAGCTTTTAATGATTCTAAATACGCTTTCTTAGCTTTAAAGGTTTCTAACAAGCCTTCGTCAACTTTATCACTTGCCTCGTGATAACGATCAAAAAAGTGATTACAGGCTTCTTTAAATTCTTTCCAAATTTTATCAGAATATTTACGAGGCACATGACCTATATTTTTCCAATCGGCTTGAATTTTTTTAACAAGCGCAACATTAGCTTCTAAATCGGCATTGTCTTTTAATTCTTGTGCCTGTGCTAGTAAGGCGCGTTTTTTAGTTAAATTTTCTAATTGTTCGCTTTTAATATTCTTGTAAAAATCATTTTTGAGGCTGTTAAATTTACGCGTAGCTTCTTTAAATTTTTTCCAAAGGGCTTCGTTTTGCTTACGCGACACACGTCCTACTTTAAAGAAATCATCACGTAATTTTTCTACTTTTTTTATAGCATTTTGCCAATCAGAATGGCTTTTAAGATTACCTGTTTCAAACGTTGCTATTTGTGTAATTATGACTTCTTTTTTAGCTGTATTTTCGTCAAACGTAGATTTGAGCTCTTTAAAAGATTCGTGTCGTTTATCATGAATAACTTTTGTAGCACTGCTAAAACGTTGCCAAACCTCTTCGCGAATTTCTTTTTGAACAGGTCCTACTTCTTCTTTCCACAATTTGTGAAGTTCTTGTAACTCCTTAAAAGCAACATCTATATTTGGCTCATTATTTAAGGCTTCAGCACGGGCTATAAGCTTTTCTTTTTCAACTAAATTGTGTTTAAAATCTAAATCTCTTAAATCCTTATTGAGGTGTAATAAATCGTAAAAACGCTCAACATGATGGTGATAAGTCTGCCAAGTATCATTGTATTTATTTCTAGGAATCATTCCTACAGAACGCCAACGCTCTTGTAAACTTTTAAAAGAATTATACATGGTTTTAACCTCTGCATTATCTATTAATTCCTTTAATGCATCAATAATGTCTAATTTAATTTTAAGATTGTCTTGCAGTTCTGTTTCTAGTTTTTTATAAAACTGTGCTCTTTTTCTTTTAAACTGACTTAGTAAAGAGTTGTATTTTGATTTGTGAGGCGAAGAGTAATGAAAATCTATACTGTTACCACCACCATCGATAAAGACTTTCTTTTCTGCCGCTAAAGCTTCACTAAATTTGGCGTTAAAAGCACTCTTTATACCTTCTACATTGTCTTTTATTCTATTTACAGGGGCGTTGGTTACAAGATTTTCTAAATCTTCAACCAAATCTTCTAAAGTTAATTTTTTATAATCTTTTATGGGGAATTCTACTGGTTTCTCTACAGCTTTATTTTCTTCTTGTGTTTCAGCTTCTTTTTTTTCATCAGAAGCTTCTTCTTTAGTTTGTGGTGCTTCTTCTTTTTCGGCTTTTGATGTTTCTTCCTCTTTTAAAACAAGCTCTTCGGCTT
>CAZGZH010000102.1:0-5995 GCA_964529645.1 uncultured Flavobacteriaceae bacterium | reverse complement strand
GGGGTAGTGGATATAGACAAAACTTTATAAATAATATACATAGAATCAAACTATATACCCAAAGAATAACGAAAGTATCATCCGTGAATCATAAAGTGACAAACTGAATAATAAACAGGATGACGGTATAACACATCCCAAATACCTAATTACCATTTAACAACTACAGAAGAAATAAAGAAAGTTGTATAAGCGTTTCCGCGGCCATCAAATTCTGTATGTAATGGCCCTAACCCTGGTTGTACAACTGTACCTGCTAACACGTCTTCGTATTTTAAAATTGGAATACCATAAGCTTCACCATCATATTTTTTATTTTTGATAGCATCCATCATTTTAGTGAAAGAATGAACCGTAACACTGGCTGCTAATTTACCAGAACCAACGATGTATTCTCCTGTTGGGTCAACATCACAACCGTGAGGTGATTTTGGTGTAGGTAAGAAATAAACCAATCCAGGGCATTCTGCTGGATCTAAAACACGTACTGATTTTCCCCATTTAGTGGTGGCAGTATGTGTATTTTCGTCAAAAGTATTATGGGCATATCTTGAAGGTATCGTTTTAAATTTACCTGCTTTAATATATTCTTCTGCTTTTTTCCAGTTGATAGCCGCAATAAAATCTTTGTCATTTTGAGAAGCATTTACTTCTAATAATGAATGTGCTTCTTCTGTATTGTAAGTTGTAAAGAAGAACCAACCGTGAGATTTACCACGACCAGGATGTGCTTTGTCATAATCAAATCCAGGCATCATTATTTGGAAAGATAAATCCATACGGCCTGTTTCTTGATCAACTTTTAAGAAACTAATAGCGCCTTTAAATTTGCCTTTATAATCTTTTATAGGCATATCGCGTTGTGGTACTGGCACAGCAAAACGTGTTCCTGCTACAACATATTCAGTATTTTCTGTAACATATGAAGAAGTGTGATTCCCTGCAGAGTTTGGAATTTCGATTATCTCTTCAGTTTCAAATGTTTCTAAATTAATTCTTGCTATACGGGGTGTATTATTTTCGTTAATAAATACCCAACGACCATCTAACTCGCCATTTGTTTGAGATATATCTGGATGATGCGCATCGCCCCAAGGTACAAAACCGTGAGAAGTCATCATCATAGGTTTGGTTTCTTCGCTATAACCATATCCTTTTTCTGGATCTTGAGAAAATACGGGTATCACTCTAAATAAACGACCAGAAGGCAATCCATAAACTGATAATTGGCCACTAAATCCACCAGAAATAAAGGCATAAAATTCATCATACTTTCCAGGGGCTACATAAACACGTTCTGCAGCGTTTGTTACCAATGCGCCGTTAGCGTTGTTATTATTACCACTGTTATTACAAGCAGAGAAAAATGTCATAGCAACAATGGCTAAAAAGGCATTTTTAATTATTGATTTCATAATTTTTAAATTTGATTGTTATTCTTTTGTTCTAAAATATTCGTAAATAGCTCTAGCTTCATCCTGAGTTAGATTCTGATTTGCCATTGGGGCATTATACTCTGCCAACAATGCTTTTGCGGTAGCGTTTTTAACAATCATCACTTCGGGATTTAGAATCATATTCATGATCCATTCTGGTGTTTGTTTTTTTGTGATACCTTTTAAAGCTGGTCCAATATACCTTTTGCTAATTTTATGACATGCTGTACATTTAGCTTTAAATATTGCATGACCTTTATCGGCTAAAGCTTGATCTAAAGCACCAATAGTGACACTTTCTACAGGCCCCACACCTTTATCTTGCATAGGATCTATTGTAACTTCTTTTTTAACTTCTTTTTTAGGAGCTGCTGGTGTTTTGTCTTTTTTATCGCCACCACAACTTGCCAAAAAAATTGTTGTTAATACTACTAAACTGAGTGTTTTTAATTTCATCTTTAATTATTAATTAGTTTTATTTATCATCTGATGGCACAAGTACATCGCCAATTACGTGAATCCAACCGTTACTTACTTTAACCGATTTTAATATTTTTGTTCCTCCCACATAAATACCATCTTCTTTTTTCTCAACAACGAGGTATTTACCAGAGGCCATATATAATTTACGCCCTTTTCTAGCTTCTTTTTTTAATTGCTTAATTGGATAATTAGAAGGGGCTACATGATTTGTCAAAATATAGGCTAGCTTACCTTTATTTTCTGGTTTTAATAGCGTTTCTACAGTACCTTTTGGTAATTTGTCAAAGGCGCTGTTTACGGGTGCAAAAACAGTTAAAGGCCCTGCATTTACCAAAGCATCTTCAACACCTGCAGCTTTAACGGCAACAACTAAAGTTTTAAAATCGTCTAATGACATAGCTACCTGAAGCACATTGGCGGCAGAAACGCCGTCTTTTACAGAGGCTTGACCATGGTGTTCAGTCTTTGGTTTTGGAGCAGTTTGTTTTGTAGGATTGTTTTGCTTGTCTGCGCAAGACATAAAAACAAAACTAAATACTACAGCAATTAGTAAAAAATATTTATTGGTTTTCATAATAGTGGATATTAATTAGTTCTACAAAGATATTAAATAATGGTGCAAAAATAATAAATATTTTAATATAAAGGATAAAAAGGTCTTATAATGATTAAAAATTTTTACATTTGCATCATAAATAAAAAACTTTATGCTTTCAAATTCTTGTAAATATGCTATTAGAGCTGTGATTTACATAGCTTTAAACACTGAAGGGGCTAATAAAATGGGTTCTAAAGTTGTTGCAGAAAAACTCAAAATGCCACAAGCTTTTTTGGCAAAAATACTACAAGAGCTCACAAAAAGAGGTATTATATCTTCTTCTAAAGGGCCAAATGGGGGCTTTTTTTTAACGCCTCAGGATTTAGATAACTCTGTTTTAGACATAGTTGATGCTATAGACGGCTTAGATAAATTTAATAAATGTTTTTTAGGTTTGCACACCTGTTCTGGAGACAAACCTTGTTCTGTTCACTACATTGTAGAACCTTTTAAAAACGACATTGTTTTAAAACTCTCAAACAATACTATAGCACAATTTGCCGAAGAAATTCGCAGTGGTAAATCTTTTATTTCTCTAGAAGAAATTTAACACGCTTCTTAACAAACATTTTATATATTTGTAGCATTACTAACTACTTTACTTACTACAGCGCCATGGTACAACAAATAACTAATGGTATTAAAATTTCGGTTAAAACGCAATACGAAGGAATTCGCATCCAAGGATTTAGAAAGTATTATATTTTTAGCTATAATGTAACTATCGAAAATCAGAGCAACGATGCGGTGCAATTACTTAGCCGTCATTGGCATATTTTTGATTCTCTAAAAAAAGCAGAAATAATTGAAGGTGATGGTGTAATTGGCGAAAAACCCATACTGTCTCCTAAAAAATCTTACACCTATAGTTCAAGTTGTCACTTAATTTCACCTTTGGGGTCAATGCGTGGCTTTTTTAATATGATAAACTTTACAACTACTAAACGTTTTAAAGTCTTAATTCCACATTTTCAATTAACCTTACCCCAAATATTAAATTAGGTTAGATTTTAACAAACCAAGTTCTCTATGAAGCCTATCCGTTTTTTACCAAAAATAAAAAGAGGTCAGGTGTGTTTAAATTGCGATTTACCCTTAGCGGGCGAAGAAAATTTTTGTCCCAATTGCGGGCAACGCAATGATGTACGGAGTCTTAATTTTGGTAGTTTTTTATACGCAATCTTTTCTGAATTTATCTCTTACGATTCTAGATTTTGGCGCACAATTATATCCTTGGTAATGCATCCTGGTAAAGTTTCTAGAGAATACATAGACGGCAAACGATTTCGCTACGCCAATCCTTTTAGGTTTTATCTAACTATTTCTATTGTGTTTTTTGTCCTTTTAGGGCTTATGAATAAATATGAACAATTAAGAGGTAAAGGAAAAAAGACTCAGATTCTAAATATTGGTAATACTGAAGTACCAGATACAAAAGATAAAATAATTAAAAATGCTAATAAGAAATTAGATTCTTTAAAAGCAGCTCATCCTGATAATAAGGATTTAAAAAATTTAGACATTAATGCAATAGATGAAAACTTAAATATTGATTCTCTTTCTCTTGGAAAAAACAACAGTGTTTTGGCTAAAAAATTAAATAGATATAATAAATTTTACAAAACACATAAAACATTATCAGTCGGCAAAGCTTTAGATAGTTTAGGCGAGCCGCAAACTTTTTGGAATCGTTTTTACTATTCTAGGATTGATGCTTTTTATAAAATTATTGAAGATCAAGGGACTTCTTTTAATAAAAAATTAATGTCAAATTTGTCAATTGCATTATTTGTTTTCTTGCCCATTTTCACTCTTTTTCTAAAACTATTCTACATAAGAGGCTCTTTAAATTATATGGAACACCTTATTTTTGTGTTTAATACACAATCGGTGTTTTTTCTGTTGATGATTTTGCTCTTACTTGTAAATTTGATAACCGAAAGCACAAATGCGCCACCCATTTTTGTCTTTATGTTTCTTATTTATCTCTATTTGGCTTTACGTAAATTTTACAAACAGGGCTGGTTTAAAACCTTTATCAAATTCAATCTGCTTAATTTTATTTACCTAACTTTATCGTCAATTGGGTTTGTAATTGTCTCTATATTAGCTTTCTTATTAGATTAAAGTCTTAATAAAGATTTTTCCTTAGTCAACACATCTTCGTAATTAATTTCAATACTTTTTTTGTTTTTCTTGACGGATGTAATACTCACTGTGCCGCCCAAACCACGATCCATCATTAAATCTATATTGCAATCGCCAACGCCAGCCGTATGATGAAATTTTAAAATATTTTCTGTAGTAAATTCCTGATTTTGCCACGCGGTAAACCACTCTTCTCGCATTTTTTTTACTGATGGGTCATACAGCGTTGAAGAAGACCAAATATGTGGTTCTTGTGCTAATTTTTTAAGATGTTTATGAGTACCATCCCACACAAATTCAAACAATAGTAAATCCTTTTGCCAATCGACTATTGCTAAAGTGAATTGTTCAATATCTGTTAAATCAAGATTTTCTAAAGTATCCAAAACATCATCAGCTTTTAAAAGTGTTTTTAAAATAATACCCCGACTCATTCTATAATTATTCCGAGACGTATGGTATTCAAAGCCGCCATTGAGTAAACAAATCAGTCGTTTTTTATCGCTCAAGCCAATCCAAGTCCCACCCGCTTTACCGTCTTTTGGATACGTCATTTGCACACTGTCTTCTGTATAGGTTTTGGGTGCAGAGGCTTTTTCACGCGCAAAAGGTACATCGCGATTCGACGTTAAAATAAAATCGGTTTTGCTTAAAGGCAAATAAGTAACGGTACACATTTTTAGAAGTTATTTTTAATTGATTTTGATCTTATCTTTTTAAGCGTATTAAGTAGATTTATCGGATATAAATCCCTAAAAAAATACGTAACTTTGCCCTCCAAAAATAGTCGAATCTAAATTAAAAACATAACAAATGGCTTCAGGATTTTATAAAGTACCCGTAGCTGTTAACGAGCCCGTAAAATCTTACGCGCCAAACAGCCCAGAACGCAACGAATTATTGGCAACCTACGCTAAAATGTATCAAGAAGAAGTAGACATTCCTATTTATATTGGCGGCGCAGAAATAAGGACAGGAAAAACGGTAAAAATTCATCCGCCACACGATCACCAACATTGTGTAGGCCAATATCATACTGCAGATAAAGCTTTGGTAGAGCAAGCTGTAATAAAAGCAATTGAAGCCCGTAAAAAATGGGCAAAAATACCTTGGCAAGATCGCGCTGCCATATTTTTAAAAGCAGCCGATTTGTTGGCAGGTCCTTTTAGAGCACGTATGAATGCCGCTACCATGATTGCACAATCTAAAAACGTTTTTCAAGCCGAAATTGATGCCGCTTGCGAGTTGATAGATTTCTTTAGATTCAATGTGCAATTTATGAGCGAAATTTACAGCAATCAGCGCCAATCTGCCGCCGGTATTTGGAACC